>DATMRN010000203.1:0-10256 GCA_035566275.1 Solirubrobacterales bacterium
CAGCGGAAAGGTGGGACCGGGTGGTTCTGCTGCGGCTCGGCCCATTCGGCGAGGCGGGTGACGCCGCGCCAGTTGACGTCGCAGGTGGTGGTGTCGTGCAGCGGCACGACGTCGACCGCCATCCCGTTGTAGTGGTCGGAGTGCGCCACGTGGCAGCCGTGGCAGCCCGACCAGCCGCCGTTCGGCAGCGGGCCGGAGTAGCCCTCGGTGACGTAGATCGGGAAGTGCTGGGCGAGCCAGCGCAGGTCGGGAATGAGGCGGCTGTCGATCATGGCGCCCGGCTGGTGAGGGACCGAGGCCGGGATCGGGACGATTTCCCCGGGCGTGTGGACGATGTGGACCGGTGGAGGGCCGGCGCTCGCGGCTGGCGTCCCGCCGAGACAGGCGAGGAGCGCGACCGAGACGAGCGCGAGCAGCGAGCGCCTCGCGCGCCTGGGGCTGTCGGCGTGATTTGGCACTTGATCCCGGTATCGACCCCCGGCCTCGCTCGCCTTAACTCCGCATGCTGCCGGTAGGGTTGCGCCCCGATGCCGACGGTTCGCGACGCCAGCTTCGACCTCTTCCGCGAGCGCGGGATGACGACGATGTTCGGCAACCCGGGCTCGACCGAGCTGCCGATGCTCGCCGAGTTCCCCGGCGACTTCCGCTACGTGCTCGGCCTTCAGGAGGCGGTCGTCGTGGGCATGGCCGACGGCTTCGCCCAGGCCTCCGGGCAAACGACGCTGGTCAACCTCCACACCGCCCCGGGAGTCGGCAACGCGATGGGGGCGATCTTCAACGCTCAGGCCAACCACTCGCCGCTGCTGGTCACCGCCGGGCAGCAGGCGCGGGCGCAGATCACCCTGCAGGCGAACCTGACCAACCGCGACGCGACCCGGATGCCCCATCCGCTGGTCAAGTGGTCCTACGAGCCGCCGCGAGCGGAGGACGTCCCGCTGGCGCTAGCGCACGGCGCCCACATGGCCTCGCTGCCGCCGAAAGGCCCCGTCTTCGTCTCGCTGCCGATGGACGACTGGTACGCCGAGGTCGACGGGGCCGACGCCCGCCACGCGATCGAGCGGACGGTGAGCGGCCGCGCCACGGCCGACCCCGAGGCGGTGCGCTCCCTCGCGGAGCGCCTCGACGCCGCGAGCAACCCGGTCCTCGTCGCCGGCCCCGACATCGACGCCAGCGGCGCCTGGGACACGGCGATCGCGCTGGCCGAGCGCCAGCGCCTCCCGGTCTGGGCCTCGCCCGCGACGGGCGGCATCCGGCTCGGCTTCCCCGAGGGGCACCCCAACTTCCGCGGCGTCCTGCCGCCGGCGATCGGGCCGGTCGCCCAGACCCTCGAGGGCCACGACCTGATCCTCGTCGCTGGCAGCTCGGTCTTCCCCTACTACCCCCACATCCCCGGCCCCTTGCTGCCCGAGGGGGCGAAGCTGGTGGCGATCACCAGCGATCCCGACGAGGCCGCCCGCGCCCCGATGGGCGACGCGCTGGTCGCCGACGTGAAGCTGACCCTGGAGGCGCTGCTGGAGGCCGTGCCCGAGTCCAGTCGCCCGGCGCCGGAGCCGAACCAGCCGCCGCAGGAGATCCCCGCGACCGATCCGCTCAACCCCTCGACCGTGCACTCCGCCCTCGCCGAGGTCCTCCCCGAGGACGCGATAGTCGTTCTCGAGTCCCCCTCCAGCACCCTCGCCCTGCGCAACCAGCTGCGTATCTCGCGCCCCGGCAGCTACTACTTCAGCGCCGGCGGCGGGCTCGGCTTCGGCCTCGCCGCCTCCGTCGGCGTCCAGCTCGCGCAGCCGGATCGCCCGGTCGTCTGCGTGCTCGGCGAGGGCTCGGCGCAGTACGCGATCACCGCCTTCTGGAGCGCCGTCGCCTACAGGACTCCGGTCACCTTCCTGGTCGTGCGCAACGAGGAGTACGCGATCCTCAAGTGGTTCGCCGAGGTCGAGCAGGTGCAAGGCGCTCCTGGGCTCGACCTGCCGGCGCTCGACGTCGGCGCGGTCGCCGAAGGCTACGGCGTCAAGGCTCACCGCGCCAAGGGGCGCGACGAGGTGCGCGACGCGCTGGCGACGGCGCTCGCCTCCTCTCAGCCCGAGCTGGTCGAAGTCCCGGTAGCCCCCGGGATGGCCTTGTTCTAGGGTCGGCTATGGCCCTGCTGGAGCGCAAGCTCTCCTCGCTCGCCCCGCAAACGGCCCAGCCCGCCCCAGACCGCGCGCCCGACCGGATCGCCGCCGGCGTCGAGCAGCCGCTGCGCGGCGAGCTGGAGGAGCTGCTCGGCGCCGACCGCGTGCTCGGCCGAGCCGGCGACATCGTCCGCTACGCCTCCGACGCCAGCCCCTACCGCCTCTTCCCACGGGCGGTGGTGATGGCCCGCGACGCCGGCGACGTGGCCAAGGTCCTCGCCTACGGGCGCCGCAGCGGCATCCCCGTCACCTTCCGCGCCGGTGGCACCAGCCTCAACGGGCAGGGCCAGAGCGACGGCATCCTGGTCGACGTGCGACGCCACTTCGGCGGCGTCGGGGTCGAGGAGGACGGTGCGCTGGCGCGGGTCAAGCCCGGCACCGTGCTCGGCCACGCCAACCGCGTCCTCGCCCCGCACGGGCGAAAGCTCGGCCCCGACCCGGCCAGCACCGAGATCGCCACCGTCGGCGGCGTGGTGGCCAACAACTCCGGCGGGATGCGCTGCGGCGTCGTCCACGACTCCTACTCGACGGTGCGCTCGATGGACTTCGTGCTGCCTTCCGGGACGACGATCGACACCGCCGCGCCCGGCGCCGCCGAGCGCTTCGCCGCGGAGGAGCCCGAGCTGGCCGCCGGCCTGGCGGCGATCCGCGACGAGATCCGCGCCGACGCCGAGCTGAGCGATCGCATCCGCCGCAAGTTCGCGATCAAGAACACGACCGGCTACCGGCTCTGCGCCTTCCTCGACGCCGACGAGCCGCTGGAGATCTTCCGCCGCCTCCTGGTCGGCTCCGAGGGCACCCTCGCCTTCGTCGCCGAGGCGGTCTTCGAGACCGTGCCTCTGCCGGCGCGCACCACCACCTCCTGGATCCACTTCCCGAGCATCGACGCGGCGATCGCGCCGGTCCGCGACCTGGTCGCCGCCGGCGCCACCGCGGTCGAGCTGATGGTCGCCCCGGCGCTGATCACCGCCGCCTGGAACATGGTCGGCGCCCCCGAGGAGTGGAAAGAGCTGCCGCCCGAGTCGGCTGTGCTGCTGGTCGAGTTCGGCGCCGCCACCGACGGGGAGCTGGACGATTACGTCGCCATGGCGACCGAGATCTTCGCCTCCCACACGACGATCCGCCCGATCGCCTTCACCCGCGAGGCCGAGGAGGTCGAGCTGTCGTGGCGGGTTCGGGAGGGCCTTCACGGGCTGATCGGGCGGCTGCGGCTGCCGGGCACGGCGCTGATCGTCGAGGACGTCTGCGTGCCGCCGGAGCGGATCGCCGAGAGCGCCCGCGACCTGCAGGCCCTGCTCAGCGAGCACGGCTTCCTGCCCGGCGTCGCCGGCCACGCCTCCGCCGGCAACCTGCACTTCATGCTCACCCCCGACTTCGCCAAGCAGGAGGACCTCGACCGCTACGAGGCCTTCATGGGCAGGTTGGTCGAGCTGATCGTCGGCAAGTACGACGGCTCGCTCAAGGCCGAGCACGGCACCGGGATCAACATGGCGCCTTACGTGGAGCGCGAGTGGGGGGAGAAGGCGACCGAGCTGATGTGGCGGGTGAAGCGCCTCGCCGACCCCGACGGCGTGCTCTCCCCAGGGGTCGTCCTCAATCGCGACCCCGGCGTCCACCTGCGCAACCTGAAGACGACACCGCAGATCGAGGAGTCGGCGACCACCTGCGTCGAGTGCGGCTTCTGCGAGCCGGTCTGCCCGAGCCGCAACCTGACCACGACCCCGCGCCAGCGGATCGTGCTGCGGCGGGAGATGGCGCGCCAGGCGCCCGGCTCGCCGGTGCAAAGAGCGCTCCTGGAGGAGCTCTCCTACGGGACGCTGGAGACCTGCGCCGCCGACGGCTCCTGCCAGCTTGCCTGCCCGGTCGGAATCGACACCGGCAAGCTGGTGAAGGAACTGCGCCAGGCACGGCACACCGAGCGGGCCGAAGCGCTGGCGCTTGTCACCTCCAAGCGGTGGGGCGCGGTCGAGGCCGCCTCGCGCGCCGGGCTGCGGATCGGCGGGCCGCTGGCGCGCCGATCCAAGCGCGGCCGGGCGCTGCCGCCGCCCGCGTCGGGGAAGCTGCCCGCCACCTCACGCAAGGGCGCCGCCGCCATCTACGTCCCCTCCTGCACCAACCGCATCTTCGGCACCGCCGATGGGCCTAAAACCGACGATATAGGTCGGTTTTCGGCCCATCGGCGGGGTTCGGGGGGACTCGCTGCCGCGCTGGTCGAGGTCTCGCGCCGGGCTGACTTACCGGTCTGGATCCCGGGTGACGTGGCCGGGAGCTGCTGCGGGCTGCCGTGGAGCTCGAAGGGCTTCGCCGGCGCCCACCGCCACAAGACGAACGAGATGGTCGAGCGCCTCTGGCGGTGGAGCGGGGAGGGGGCGCTGCCGGTGGTCGTCGACGCCGCCTCCTGCACTCACGCCGTCGCCGGCCCCGGCGAGGGAGTGCTGAGCGAGACGAATGCCGAGCGCCTGGCCAGGCTGGAGATCCTCGACTCGGTCGCCTGGGCGCACGACCGGCTCCTTCCCATGCTCGACATCACACGCAAGATCGGCTCGGCCACCGTGCATCCGACCTGCGCGACCCGCCAGATGGGCCTTGCGGCCCGGCTCGAGTCTCTCGCCGGCGCCCTCGCCGACGACGTTTTCGTCGCCCCCTCCGCGACCTGCTGCGGCTTCGCCGGCGACCGCGGCATCTCCCACCCCGAGCTGACCGAGGCCGCCACCCGCGACCAGGCTTCCGAGCTGTCCGGTCGCAGCTTCGACGCCCACCTCTCCAGCAACCGCACCTGCGAGATCGGCCTCGAGCGCGCCACCGGCGAGCCCTACGAGTCCGTCATCCTCCTGCTCGAGCGGCTAACTCGCGCCTGACGACTCGCTCGCGTCGACGGTTCTCGCGTCGATGTCGCGGATCAGCGCCGCCATCTTCTGGTCGTTTTCCATACGGCGGTCGAGCAGCGGGTTGATCAGGCCGCGCAGGGCCGAGACGTAGCGCCACCACCTGGGCACGAAGACGCGTGGGGCGCGTTCCTCGATGCCGCGGACGAGGCCGGCGGCCGCCTCGTCGGGGCTGATCCGCTTCAGCAGGAAGTCGGGCGTGAACTCGTTGAGGCGGCCGGCGTCGGGCTGGGCGAAGGCGTCCTGGACCAGTTTGGTGTCGACCCAGCCGAAGTAGGCGACGGTGGCGCTGGCGCCGTGCGCGGCCAGCTCGACCCTCAGCGCGCGACCCAGCGACTCGACCCCGGCCTTGGCGACGGCATAGGGCGTGTTGCCCATGCCGTTGGCGAAGGCGTAGACGGAGGAGACGACGACCATCTGCCCGCGCCGCTCGACGATCTGCGGCAGGGCCGCGCGGGCGGTGCGCCAGACGCCCAGCAGGTCGACCTCGAAGACCCTTTCCCACTCCTCACCGGAGATCCCGCGCGCCGTCGCCAGCCGCGACTGGGCGATCCCGGCATTGGCCACCGCGACGTCGAGCCCGCCGAAGCGCTCCACGGCCTCGACGACCGCCGCCATCATCGCCCCCTGCTCGGTGACGTCGGCGCCGATCCCGATCGCCCGCGGGCCGATCCTCTCCGCCGCCTCGCTCGCCTGCTCGGCGTCGAGGTCGACGACGGCGATGGAGGCGCCGCGTAGGTGCATCTGGCGCGCGGTCTCGAAGCCGATCCCGCGAGCGGCGCCGGTGACCAGCGCCACCTTTCCGTTCAGGTCGTAAGCGGGCACGCGGCGGGCAGCCTACTCGCTCCTAGAATCAGCGGTTCGTGTCCGGATTCCGCCCCGTCGACCCCAAGCAGTCCTTCCCCGAGCTGGAGGAGCGGGTCCTGGCGCGCTGGCGCGAGAGCGACGTCTTCCACCGCTCGCTGGCCAACCGCGAGGGCGCCGAGGTCTGGAGCTTCTACGAGGGCCCGCCCACCGCCAACGGCCGCCCCGGCTCCCACCACGTTCTCTCGCGCGTCTTCAAGGATGTCTACCCGCGCTACAAGACGATGCGCGGCTACCGCGTGCCGCGCAAGGCGGGTTGGGACTGCCACGGGCTGCCGGTCGAGCTGGAGGTCGAAAAGCAGCTCGGCATCGCCTCCAAGCAGGAGATCGAGGAGCTCGGGATCGCCGAGTTCAACCGGCGCTGCCGCGAGTCGGTCTTCGAGTACGTCGAGGAGTGGAACCGGCTGACCGAGCGGATCGGCTTCTGGATCGACCTCGACGACCCCTACGTCACCCTCGACGACGACTACATCGAGTCGGTCTGGTGGTCGCTGCGCAAGCTCTGGGACGACGGGCGGCTCTACGAGGGCCACAAGGTCGTCCCCTACTGCCCGCGCTGCGGCACCGCGCTCTCCTCGCATGAGGTCGCG
The DNA here is from genome assembly GCA_035566275.1 of Solirubrobacterales bacterium. GTDB lineage: Bacteria > Actinomycetota > Thermoleophilia > Solirubrobacterales > 70-9 > DATMRN01. The sequence continues at coordinate 6,511 of DATMRN010000203.1, forward strand.
CTCGGCTACGAGGACGTCGAGGACCCGTCGATCTATGTCCGCTTCCCGCTCCTCGACGAGCGGGGTGGCGAGCCCGGCGAGTCGCTGCTGGTCTGGACGACGACGCCGTGGACGCTGCCCGGCAACGAGGCCGTCGCGGTAGCGCCCGACGTCACCTACGTCAAGGCCCGGGTCGACGGGGAGACGCTGGTCCTGGCCGAGCCTCTGGTCGAGAAGGTGCTCGGCGAGGGCACCGAGATCACCGATCGCCTGCGTGGCAGCGACCTGGTCGGTCGCCACTACAGGGGCCCGGTCTTCGACCTCTCCGACCGTGAGCCCGGCGCCTTCCCGGTCCTCGCCGGCGACTTCGTCACCACCGAGGACGGCACCGGCCTCGTCCACATCGCCCCCGCCTTCGGCGAAGACGATTACGCGGTCGCCGCCGCCAACGGCATCTTCGACCCGACCGAGCATGGCACCCTCTACAACCCGGTCGGGCTCGACGGCAAGTTCGACCGGCGGGTGACCGGCTTCGAGGGCCGCTTCGTCAAGGACCCCGAAGTCACCCGCGAGCTGATCGCCGACCTCGAGCGCCGCGGCCTGCTCTTCCGCGAGCAGGTCTACGAGCACTCCTATCCCCACTGCTGGCGTTGCGGCACGCCGCTCCTCTACTACGCCAAGTCGAGCTGGTACGTCGCCACGTCGCAGGTTCGCGACGACCTCCTCGCCAACAACGAGGCGATCGGCTGGCACCCCGAGCACATCAAGCACGGCCGCTTCGGCAAATGGCTCCAGAACAACGTCGACTGGGCGCTCTCGCGCGACCGCTACTGGGGCACGCCGCTGCCGATCTGGGAGTGCTCGGGCGAAGAGTGCGACGGGCGCTTCTGCGCCGGCTCGGTCGCCGAGCTGCGCGAGCGCGCCGAGGGCGACGTTCCCGGCGACCTCCACCGCCCTTACATCGACGAGGTGACCGTTCCCTGCGAGAAGTGCGGCGGCGAGATGCGACGGGTCGACTCGGTGATCGACACCTGGTACGACAGTGGCGCGATGCCCTTCGCCCAGTTCCACTATCCGTTCGAGAACGAGGCGGAGTTCGAAGAACGCTTTCCGGCCGACTTCATCTGCGAGGCGATCGACCAGACCCGCGGCTGGTTCTACACCCTCCTCGCTGAGTCCACGCTCCTCTTCGACACCTCCAGCTACCGCAACTGCGTCTGCCTCGGTCACATCCTCGATCCCAAAGGGCTGAAGATGTCGAAGAGTCGCGGCAACGTGGTCGAGCCCTGGGAGGTGATCGACGCCCACGGCGCCGACGCCTTCCGCTGGTACTACCTGACCTCCCAGCAGCCCTGGTCGGGCTACCGCTTCTCGGTTGAGACGGTGGGGGAGTCGGTGCGCCAATTCCTCCTCACCCTCTGGAACACGTACTCATTCTGGGTGCTCTACGCCAACGCCGAGAACCTCGGGCCCGCGGACTTCGACGATGAAGCCCTTCCGAGTTCGCGTTTTGTTGCGCTATCCGAGACAAAACGCGAGCTCGCTGACGAATTTGAGCCGATGGACGACCTCGACAAATGGGCGCTCTCGAAGCTCCAGTCGACCGTGGCGACCGTGCGGGAGCACATGGACGCCTTTGATTGCACGGTGGCGGGGCGGGCGATCGCCGAGTACGTCGAGGAGCTGTCCAACTGGTACGTGCGCCTCTCCCGCCGCCGCTTCTGGGACGGCGATCTGGCCGCTTTCGCCACCCTCCGGCACTGCCTGTTGGAGACCGTCGCCCTGCTCGCTCCCTTCACGCCCTTCCTCGCCGACGAGATCCACCTCAACTTGGCCGGAGGGGGGGGCGAGGAGCTGGCCGAGCTGGCCGACTCCGTTCACCTGCGCGACTTCCCCGAGCCGGACCCCCGGCTCGCCGACCCCGAGCTGGAGGCGGCGATGGAGGCGGTTCGCCTCACGGTCGAACTCGGGCGTGCCGCCCGCGCCCAGGCCAAGGCGAAGGTGCGCCAGCCGCTGCGTCGCGCCGTGATCGTCGCCAACGACGCCGAGCGCGAGGCGATCGAGGCGAGGGCCGAGCTGGTCAAGGCCGAGCTGAACGTCAAGGAGCTCGATTTCGTCACTGACGAGGGGAAGCTGGTCAGCTACGAGGTGAAGCCCAACTACCGCGCCCTCGGCCCGCGCTTCGGCAGGCGAATGCCACAGGCGGCGGCGGCCGTCGAGGCACTCGACGCCGCCCACGTCGCCAAAGCGATCGCCGACGGGCGAGAGATCGGCATCAGCCTCGACGGGACGGACCACACCCTCGGCCCCGACGACGTCACCCTTGCCCTGCAGCCGCTCGAGGGCTACGAGGTCGAGGCCGAGGCGGGCCACGCGGTTGCCCTGCAGCTCGAGCTCGACGACGAGCTGCGCCGCGAGGGTCTCGCCCGCGAGATAGTCCACGCGGTCCAGAACGCCCGAAAAGAAGCCGGCCTGGAGATCACCGACCGGATCGAGCTCTCCCTCGGCGGCGACGCCGACCTCCTGGCCGCAGCCCGAGAGCACGAGCCCTACCTGGCCGGCGAGGTCCTCGCCACCTCGGTCGCCTACGACACCGGCGACGGCACCCCCACCAGGGTCGACGGCCGCGACCTTCGGATCGGCGTCAGCCGAACTTAGGCGAGCGCCGGCTCCAGCTCGGCCTCGAGGCGGCGCTTGGGCATCGCCCCGATCACCTTCTTGGCGATCGCCCCGTCCTTGAAGAGGATCAGGGTCGGGATCGAGAGGACCTCGTACTGAGCGGCGGTCTGCTGATTCTCGTCGACGTTGATGCTGACGATCCGCAGGTCGTCGCGCTCGCCGTCGATCTCCTCGAGGACCGGGTGCACGACGCGGCAGGGGCCGCACCACGGAGCCCAGAAGTCGACCAGAACGGGGCCTTCGGCATCCAGGACCTCGGACTTGAAGGTGGCGTCTGTCACGTCGTGGAGCTTGCCTGTCACTGGAATCGGTCTCCCGGGTCGAAGTTCAGAGCTTCAATACTTCAGAAAGTATAGCGACCCCTTTCGGGGGCCGCACCTCCCTGCTGGGGGGGCCTGCCGTTGAAGCGTAGAAGAGGGACCCGCCAGACCGCCTCGACGACGATCGAGCGGTCCATCTTCGAGGAGCCGGCCTGCCGGTCGCGGAAGACGATCGGCACCTCGACCACCTCGAAGCCGCGCTGGATCGCCCGGTAGGTCATCTCCACCTGGAAGGCGTAGCCACGTGCCTGGATCGTGTCGAGGTCGATCGTCTCCAGCACCTCGCGGCGAAAGCATTTGAAGCCCCCCGTCAGGTCGCGCACGCCGACACCGAGCACGAGCCGCGCGTAGGCGCTGCCGCCGCGGCTGATCGCCTGCCGCAGCGCCCCCCACTCGGAGACCCCGCCGCCGGGCACGTAGCGCGAGCCGATCACCAGATCGGCTCGCTCCGCGGCCTCCAGCAGGCGCGGCAGGTAGGCCGGGTCGTGGGAGAAGTCGGAGTCCATCTCGAGGACTAGCCCGGCGCCCCCGGCGAGGGCGCGGCGGAAGCCGGCGACGTAGGCGGGCCCGAGCCCCTCCTTGCGCGGCCGGTGCAGGACGCTGACGCCCTCGTGCTCCTCGGCGAGGCGGTCGGCGATCTCGCCGGTCCCGTCCGGCGAGTTATCGTCGACGATCAGCACCTGGGCGGAGGCGGGCAGCTTCTCCCGCGCCGCCGCGACGAAGGCCTCGACGTTCTCGGCCTCGTTGTAGGTCGGCAGGACCAGCCAG
>DATMRN010000204.1:0-4158 GCA_035566275.1 Solirubrobacterales bacterium
CCCCGCAGCAACGAGCCAAACCCCTCAGTCGCCGGGTTGCAGACGACCAACACCTCCTCACCGGGAGCAACCCCCAGGCAGTCCCGGACCACCGCCCGCACCGCCCTGTCCAGCTCCGCACTCACCCTCGCAACCCTAGCCCGCAACGCCGGCAATCGCCCCGTCGCGGGGCGTCACCCGCTGCCTCGCGCACCGGACCCCACCGCGATCGACAGCCACAGCCGGCCGATCGTCGCCGCTACCATCCCCGTCCCCGCCGGAGTAGCTCAGCTGGTCAGAGCAGCGGAATCATAATCCGCGTGTCGGGGGTTCGAGTCCCTCCTCCGGCATCAGCTTTTTCCCTGGATATCTACATATTTTGCAAGTGCTAAAGGGCACGACTAGCAAAATGTGTCCCAAATATGTCCCGAACTTTCGTGCGTGAGTGCATGCGGGCACGGGGGCTGACGCGGACCTGGGTTACTCACGGGCGCTTCATCCTCCCGGTACAGGGCGGACTAGCGGAAGGTGTTTTCCTGAATCCAGCCCGCGAGGTCCGAGCGAGTAAACCGAAGGCCGCGACCGACCCGAATGTGGGGCAAGTGGCGAGAACGGACCAGCTCGTAGAGAGTGCTGCGCGGGACGCGAAGCAGCTCGGCGGCGTCCTCCACTTTGAGGAACGGCTCGGAGAGGACATCGAGACTCGCTGAAGGTTGGTCGGCTCCGGCGCGATGGGTGGAGTTCGCGCTCATAGCCCGATACCTCTGCCCATCGTCCGCACGGGCACCTTCACCCGCTCCAACGTCTGCTGGCTTTGCCGCAGCTGGCGCTGCTGGGACTCCCAGGCCGACCGCCCCCTCCCGCTCTCCGGCTTCGGCCCAAGCGCGCTGTCTCTGTCCACCACGCCGTTTCGCAGTCGGTATCCCTCGACGCCCCTGACGGCCTTGTCCCACGCCTCCCGCTTGCGGAGGTCGCTTGGCCGCTCGCCGAGTTCCTTGGTTATGTAGTCGGGCGGTCTGACCCGGGCGGCGGCGAAGGCCGAACGCTCACGCTCGGAAAGCAGGTGGTCGATCACCGCGACCTCAGCTCGGACTCCGTGCTCGACGGGCGGCAGCTGCCGCAGCTCCGCCCGCGTTTGGGCCGCTGCCTCTCGGCTCATCGCCTCCCTGGTTTCCAGCTGGCGGAGCTGATCCTCGCGCTCCCACCTCGCGTCGCGGCCCTCGAACCGCCTGGGATCAGGGACCGTCCGCCATTCGGCGTCGATCCACTCCAAGCGCTGCTCGGTTTCGGCCAATCCCTCGCTCAGCCGGCGGTGGGTCTCCTGGTTCTGGCGCTCGGCGCCAGCCTCGGAGAAGATCTCATCGCGGCGTCTCGCCAGCTCCTCTGGCGAGAGCGCAGCGAGACGGGATCGCAGCGCCTCGTCGTGGGCGGAGACCTGGGCGCCGTCGCGCTCGGCGGCCTCGGCGATGTGCTCAAGTCCCTCGCGCAGATAAGGCGAGCGCGGCGCGTACTCCTCGCGCTCAAGCTGGATCTCGGGCGTCACGTAGAGGTAGGTCTCCTCCCGGCTGCGGGAGGCGGCGACGTAGAACTCCTGGCGATCCATCGAAGGGTCAGCCATCACGTAGGCGCGATCGACCGTCGCGCCCTGGGCCTGGTAGGTGGTCGCAGCGTAGGCGTGTTCGATCGCCGGCCCTTCGTCCCTCTGTCTCAAACGCCCCAAGTAGACGGAATCGACACCTACCCGCCTCGCGGTGTCGATTCCGTCCAAGACCAGCGATCCGGACTCGATGTCGACCTCCGCCACCCGCCAGCGCTCGCGGTTGTAGATCTCGGCCCGGTGGTCGTTGATCCGGGTGATGATCTGATCGCCGACCGCGAAGCCCTGCCCGCCGACCTCGATCTCGGGGCCGCCGAGCTTGCCTTCGGCCTTCATGACCTGGCGGGCAAGTGAGTTCAGCTTCTCGACCTCGGCGTTGCGCTTGGCGATCATCAGCGCGTCCTCGCCTTCCCGATAGCTGCGCAACCAGTCGCGGACCATCTCCTCGCGGCGGAGCTCGGGATCGTCGGCGACGATGACCCTTCCTTCCGAGCGATAGATCGAAAGCGCCTCTCCCCCACCCCCTTCGCGAATCCGCTTGGCGCCCTCGCGGTCGAGCTCGTGGCGGTGGCGGATCACTTTGTCGAGGCGGACCGGATCGACCCGGTCGGCGATCGAGGCGAAGAGGCCGCCGGCCTCGATCTCCCCCAGCTGCGCGGGGTCGCCGATCAGCACCAGCTTCGCCTCGGCCGCCGCGGCGTGGTCGATCAGCCGCGCCAGGGTCGCCGAGTCGACCATCCCAGCCTCGTCAATCAGGAGAACCGAGTCGGAGGCAAGCGGGGCTTCGCCCTGAGACTTCTTGCGGTCGAACTCGGCGAGCAGCCCGGCAACGCTCATCGCCTCAAGTCCCTCCGAGCGGAGCACATTCGCCGCCCGCCAGGTCGGCGCCGCCACGCGCAAGTCCACCTCGGCCCGCACCCAGCCCTCGGCGGCAGCGACGGTCGCGTGGGTCTTGCCGGACCCCGCCTCGCCGATCACCACGACCAAGCCCTCGCCGCGACTGAGCAGCCGCTCGACCATCGCCCGCTGGTCGTCCTTCAGGCTCGGGCGGGAGGCGATGACGCGGGCGACGATCAGGTCATTGGCGACGGCGCCGTCCTCACTTCCGGCCAGCTGCTCGGCGAGCCCGAGGGCGCGACCCTCAAGCTCCCAGATCGCGCGGGTGGTGAACCGCGCGCCCTTGGCGCTCTCGGCGATCCGGATCACGTCATCGAGGGAGAGGAAGGAGTCGGCAAGCTCCTCGACCTCTCCGGCGGGCGCTCCCGCCGGCAGGCACTCGGCGACGGCCTGGATCACGTCGCGGCGGTCGAAGTGGGAGACGTGGGCGGTGAGTGCCGCCTCAACCTCGGCGATCGCCACGGTCCCCTCGGGTACCTGGCGCTCGCGGCACAACGTCTCCCGAATCGACTCCCGACTCAGGCCGATCTCCCCAGCCTTCGTCCGCCAGCCCTCGCGCAGGCTCTCCGCGGAGATGTCGCGCTTCTTCGTCTTGCGCGTCTCCAGGGTCGCGATCTGCCGCGCCCTGGCCGAGGCGTCCGGCCCGGTCGCCTCGAGAATCTCCTTGCGGCGGGTCGAGAAGGCGCGCAGGTGCTCGGGATCGAAGCCGTCGATCTCGGCGATCCCGTTCCTGACCTCGCCCCAGCGAACGCCGAGGCGGCGAGTCAGCTCGTCGCGCAGGTGGGCCTCGTAGATGTAGCCGGCAGTCTTGGCGTGGTCGTAGATCGCCGGGTGGTAGAGGCGAGTGAAACGGCCGTCCGGCCCGCGGGTGGCGTTGGAGATCAGGACGTGAGTGTGGAGCTGGGGATCGCCGGCGCGCGAGGAGCGGTGCTGGTAGGCGGCGGCGATGAAGCCGCGACCTTGGACGAATTCGTGGCCGCCGGCACCGCGGCGGGTGAAGCAGGCATGGCGCTGCATGTAGTTCATCGCGGCCTCGACTGAGGCTCGGTGGGCGGCGGCGACCTCGGTGGCGGCTGGGTGGCCGCCGAGCGCCCAGGTGAGCGAGACCGACTTCGGGGCGGAGAAGGTGAGGTCAAAGCCGGGGACCGGGCCGCGGCCGGGGACAGACCGCAGGCCGAGCGGCTCGCTGCTCGCCGGGTCGTTGCCGGTGAGGAGCGCCGCCAGCTGGTCGGGGTCGACCTTGCCTTGTAGGCCGAGATCCTCGGCGCCGTCGCCGAGCCAGTAGCCCTCGGCCTCGCCCTCGCCGGAGTAGTAGTCCTCGGCGCCTTCGGCGACCTTCTCAGTGTAGTAGCGGTGCTGGCCCGCGCCGAGCTTTCCGATCGAGAGCATCTACTCGACCTGTCCGCGGTGAGGGCGGGATGCATCGTCGCTGTTCGCCATGCCCCTCTGTCGAATCGGGGGCAGGGATGTGTCGGGGAGATTTGGAGGCGCACCGCCTCCTATGTCCGACGAAGAGCACCAGCGCCCCCGGAAATCACTCCGTGATAGTGCGTGAAGGGCTTTGTGGTTTAAGGTTTAGGCGCTTGGAGAGCGCCAGAAGATTTGAGCCTGGGCTGTTCTGTGGTCTGGCGTGTGGGCGGTAGAGAGTTGCCTTCAGCCTTTTGGTGGTTCTGTCTGGTGGTTGT
>DATMRN010000205.1:0-4996 GCA_035566275.1 Solirubrobacterales bacterium
ATCGTAGGCGTCGATCTGCAGCTCGACCCGGTAGGAGGACGCGTTGTCGCCGTCCCAGCTGACCTCGACGAAGCGCTCGGGGGCCCTTTTCAGCGCCTTCACGTTCTTGCAGTCGGTGCGATGGATGGTGATGCCACGCCCGAGCGAGACGTAGCCGGCGATCTCGTCGCCGGGCACCGGGCGGCAGCACTTGGCGAGCCGCACCGCGACGTTGTCGGCGCCCTTGACGGTGATCCCGTAGTTGGAGGCGTCCTTGGTGCGGCGGGCCTTGTCCTCGCGCCCGCCGAGGAGGCCGGCCGGCTTCTCCTCGACCGCCTCGCCGGCCTTCAGCCGCTGCATCAGCTTGTTGGCGACCGTCTTGGTGGAGACCTTGCCCTGGCCCAACGCGATGTAGAACTCGGTCGCCTTGTGGTAGCCCATCTCGCGGATCACGTCAGCGAGCAGCGGCGACCCCGCCACCTTCTGCATCGGCAGGCCGCGCTTGCGCAGCGCGTCCTCGAGCCCCTCGCGCCCGTTGCGCTCGGCGTCCTCGCGCCGCTCCTCTTTGAACCAGGCGCGAATCTTGTTGCGGGCGCGGCTGGTCCGCACCAGCTTCAGCCAATCGCGTGAGGGGCCGCGGTTCTGCTTTGCGGTCAGCACCTCGACGATGTCGCCCGACTTCAGCTGGTAGTGCAGCGGCACGATGGCGCCGTTGACCTTGGCGCCGACGCAGCGGTGGCCGACGTCGGTGTGGACGGCGTAGGCGAAGTCGAGCGGGGTCGAGCCGGCCGAGAGGCTCTTCACCTCGCCCTTCGGGGTGAAGACGAAGACCTCGTCCTCGAACAGGTCGACCCTCAGCGACTCGAGGAACTCCGCCGGGTCCTGCTCGCCCTCGGCCTCGACCAGCTGGCGCAGCCAGGTCATCTTCTCGCGCCGGGGGTCGCCGCCGCTGCCCTCTTTGTAGGCGACGTGGGCGGCGATCCCGTACTCGGCCAGCTTGTGCATCTCTTCGGTGCGGATCTGGATCTCGAGCGGCTTGCCCTCGGGCCCGATCACCGTCGTGTGCAGGGCCTGGTACATGTTGGCCTTGGGCATAGCGACGAAGTCCTTGAAGCGCCCGGGCAGCGGCTTCCAGAGCGAGTGGATGACCCCGACCGCTCCGTAGCAGTCCTTCACCGAGCCGACTATCACCCGCATCGCGGTGAGGTCGAAGATCTCGTTGAACTCGCGGCCCTTCTTGGTCATCTTCGTGTAGATCGAGTAGAAGTGCTTGGCACGGCCGGAGATCTCGGCCTCGATCCCGACCTCCTTCAGCTCTCCTGAGAGGAACCTCCCGGCGTCGGAGACGTAGACCTCGCGCTCGTTGCGCTGCTGGGCGACCAGCTGTTTGATCTCCGCGTACTTGCGCGGGTGCAGGGTGGCGAAGGCGAGATCCTCAAGCTCCCACTTGATCGCGTGGATCCCGAGGCGATGGGCGAGCGGGGCGTAGATCTCCAGCGTCTCGCGCGACTTCGCCAGTTGCTTCTGCTTGGGCAGCGCGCCAAGCGTGCGCATGTTGTGGAGGCGGTCGGCCAGCTTGATCAGGATCACCCTGACGTCGGTGGCCATCGCCACCATCATCTTGCGGTAGTTCTCGGCCTGGCGCTCGTCGCGGCTCTCGAAGGTGATCCCGGTCAGCTTGGTGACACCGTCGACCAGCTGGGCGACCTGCTCGCCGAACTCCTCGCGGATCTCCTCCAGGCTGGCGCTGGTGTCCTCGACCGTGTCGTGCAGGAGCGCCGCGCAGAGCGTCTCGGTGTCCAGCCGCATCCCGGCGCAGACCTGGGCGACGCCGACCGGGTGGGTGATGAACTCGTCGCCGGAGCGGCGCATCTGGTCGGCGTGGCGATCGCAGGCGAACTCGAAGGCGCGGGCCAGCGCGTCGCGGTCGATCGCGGCGACGGCGAGAGCGGTGTCGCCGGCGGCGTCATTTACGCCGTTCTCGCTCGGCGAGGAGTCGAACTCCTCGACCACGGCGAAGAGGTCGGCGAGGAGCTCGCTGTTCTCTACGGCTGTCTCAGTCCTTCGAGGTATCGCTTGCCCTCCTCGTATCGGGCGCGGTAGGCGCGGAACGCAGCCGAGCGCTCCAGCTCGGTCTCCTCCGAGGATACGACCCCGACCGTCCCGTCGCCCCCGGCAGGCGTGCCCCGCACCAGATCGAGCTCGGCGAGGACCCGGAAGCAGCGGGCGGCGACCTCCGGGGCGCGCGGGTGCGAGCCGCTCCCCCGCAGGGCCTTTCGCAACTCCTCGCCGCTTATCGCTGCGCCGGCGTCACGCAGGTCCCTGAAGATCGCGGCCAACTCGCCGCGCTGGGCGTGGCGGGACTCGAGGACCGCAAGCGCGAAGCGGTGCTCCGCCTCGCCCCAGACCGGGTGCAGGTAGCCGCCCTCCCCGGTGGGCTGGGAAGCGAGGCGCTCCAGGTGAGCGGAGGGCGGCGGGTCGACGAGGACGACGTGGGCGAAGCCGCGAGGCAGGCCGGGCTGGCGCTCCAGCTCCGCGTAGTCGGCCAGCGCCAGGCCGTCGCGCGCCAGGGCGGCGCGGCGGGAGGCGTCCGCCACCAGGGCGAGGACGCCGGCGCCGCTGGAGAGCAACTCGAAGACCGTCGCCGCGGGCGAGTTGGCGCCGCGGACCGCGCGGCGCTGCGGTTCGCCGGTGGGGGGGTCGACCTCGGGCGGGCGCTCGTAGAGGTCGGCGGCCAGCTCGGCCTCGAAGCGGCGCCACCACTCCTCGGCCTCGGCCTCCCCGGCGCCATTTGCGGCCAGCTCGCGGGTATACAGCTCGCGCAGCACGACCCGCGGCTCGACCGAGCCGTTCCAGCGGTTGACCTCCAGCCGCACCGCGGCGTCCACCGGGTCGTCGTCGCCCACCCCCAGCTTCGAGCGGCCGAAGGCGACGCCGAGCGCCCGGTGGGAGCCGCTGTGAAGGCTGAAGCGCGAGTGCCTGTCGCCCTCCCCCATCGTCCGCACGTCGCGGACCCTGGCGGAGGGGACGAGCAGCCTCACCCCCGGGTTGCCCATCCCGAACGGGGCGAGCTTGCCCAGCTCCTCGGCGAGGTCGAGGCCGAGGCCGGCGCCGCCGACCATCGCGTCGATCCGCTCGGTCTGGCGCAGATCCTCCGGACCGAGCGCCGCGGTCGCGTGGGCGGCGAACGCCTCGCGGAAGGCGTCGAGATCGGAGGCGCGCAGCTCAAGCCCGGCGGCGGCGCGATGCCCGCCGAAGCGGGCCAGGTGCTCGGAGCAGGCCTCGAGGCCCGCCAGCAGATCGAAGCCGGGGATGCTGCGGCCCGAGCCGCGCCCCCCGCCCTCGCCGTCGAGCGAGACGACGACCACCGGCCGGTGGTGGCGCTCGGCGAGGCGCGAGGCGACGATCCCGATCACCCCCGGGTGCCAGTCGCGGCCGGCGAGAACGAAAGCTGGCGCCTCCCGCAGCTCCTCGGGAAGCTCGCGGCGCGCCGCCTCGGCGGCGCCGTCGACCGCGCGCTCGGCACTGCGCCGCTCGCCGTTGGCGCGGTTCAGCTCGGCGGCGATCTCCTCCGCGCGCGCCTCGTCTTCGGTGAGGAAGAGCTCGACCCCGGCGTCGGCGCGGTAGAGGCGCCCCGCCGCGTTGATCCGCGGGCCGAGGCGGAAGGCGAGGTCGCCCTCGTCGAGGCGGGTCGGCTCGCAGCGGGCGGCGGCGAGCAGCGCCCGCATCCCCGGGCGGCGCGCCCGCCGCACCTCCTCCAGCCCGCGCCGAACCAGCGACCGGTTCTCCCCGACGAGAGGCACGACATCGGCGACGGTAGCGAGGGCGACGAGGTCGAGATCCGCCAGGCAGGGGTCGGGTGCCCCTCTCACGGAGGCTCCCGGGACCACGCCTGAACCCAAGCCTACGATCGGCTGCGCAACGGCCTCCGTGAGAGGGGCACCCGACCCCTGCCGCAGAGCCGAAGTCAGCTTCCAGGCCACCGCCGTGCCGCAGAGCTGCTCGAACGGATAGCCGTCGAGGGACGGATGGAGGATCGGGCAGTCGGGCAGCTCCGCGCCGGGCTGGTGGTGGTCGGTGACGATGACCTCCATCCCCAGCTCGCGCGCCCTGCGCACCTCCTCGACCGCGGTGATCCCGCAGTCGACGGTGATCAGCATCTCGGTGCCACGCTCCGCCAGCCTCTTCACGTTGCCGGCGCTCAGTCCGTAGCCGTCGGCGAGGCGGTCTGGGATCAGCCAGTCGCACCCGGCCCCCAGCCCGCGCAGGGTCGAGACCATGATCGTCGTCGCGCAGACGCCGTCGACGTCGAAGTCGCCGTGGACGGTGATTCGCCTGCCCTCGCGCACGGCGTCGAGCACCCGCTCGACTATCTCACCCATCGAGTCGAACTCGGAGGGGTCGTGGGACTCGTCCGCCTCCAGAAATGCCCGCGCCGCCTCCGGCGTGCGGTAGCCGCGCCTGACCAGGGTGATCGCGACCGGCTCGCTGAGGTCCAGCTCGTCGGCGAGCGCCCGCGCCTCCGGATAGGAGAAGGGGTCGGCCCGGTAGGCCTTCGGCGATTCCGGCACGCCCTCAGGCTAGGAAGCGCCGGGGACGGATTCCGCCTCCGCCCGCGGCGCAAAGTGCGGGGGAAAGGGTGGCTACTCGGCCCGCTGCTCGGAGCGCAGGCCGATCGCGTAGACGACCGCGAGGCCGATCACGACGCCCGGCACAGCGGTCAGGGCAGTCGCCAGATCGGTGTTGCCCAGCCCCCGCCCGGTGGCGATCTCGACGATCGAGCCGAAGGCGATCGCGCCGATCACCGCGCCGAGGAAGGCCCCGACGATCCCCTGCCAGAAGCGATCTGGCAGGAAGACGGTGAAGTGCCAGAGCGCGATCCCCATCGTGAACCAGACGAGCAGTGCCATGGGCTAGCGGTTCCTCCCGTGCTTGCGGCGCTGCTGGCGGCGTGCCCGGCGGCGCTCGTTGCGCTCCCGCCGCTCGGCGGAAGCAGGGTCTGCGGCCGGCGGCTCGC
>DATMRN010000206.1:0-2269 GCA_035566275.1 Solirubrobacterales bacterium
CAGCAGCGGCAAGTCCTCGGCGAGGAACCCCTCCAACCCCTTGTTGGGCAGCCCGATCGAGTTGATCATCCCCGCCGGCGTCTCCCAAATCCGCTGCGGCTCATTCCCCTCCCTAGCCTCCGGCGTGATCGTCTTGGAGACAAAGGCGGAGAACGGGAACTCTTCAAGAAGCTCATCCCCATACACGTGCCGAGCGGCAATCGCATCAAACGTCCCCGATGCATTGATCACCGGATGCCCCAGCTTGATGCCGCAGAAATCGACCGGAGCGGCAGGTTGCTGAACGGCTCCTTCCGCGGGTGGCGCGGGGAGGGGGCCGAGAACGGACGCCCTGCGCCCGCCCGCAGGCCCCCTCCCCGTGACAGGACCCGCAGCCGAACGGCTAGTCCCTAGCCCGTTGACCACCGGCCCATCGACACAAAGCCGCATGTACCCCCCACCCGGTTTCGGCACGGCGCAGCCGAAGCAGGCGCCATAACCGCAGGCCATCGGGGACTCCATGGCCAACTCGCAGGCGACACCGCGATCGGCGCACATGACCCCGACCGCCTCCAGCATCGCCGAGGGGCCGCAGGAGTAGACGGCGGCGCTTGGGGCGTCGTCGCCGGCGAGCATCGTCGAGAGGAGGTCGGTGACGTAGCCCTTGTGACCGGCGTGGCCGTCCTCGCTTGCGAGGCGCACTTCGCAGCAAGCAAAGAGGTCGTTGAGTCCTCCGGAGTGAGCTTCGTCGCGGAAGCCGAGGAGGACGCGGGTTGGGATGTTGCGCTCGGCGAAGCTACGACGCAGCAGCGCCAACGGAGCGATGCCGATGCCGCCGCCGACCAGGATCGCTCCGGCGGCGTCGGGGGACAGCTCGCGGGGTGACGAGAAGGCGTTGCCGAGAGGACCGTTGACCCAGACCCTCTCCCCCACCTCCAACTCGCAGAGCCGGTCGGTCCCCGGGCCAATGCCCTCGATCAGGAAATCGAGGCGGATGTCCTCGCCCACCGGCGCCACATCGGCCACCGAGAGTGCTCGCGGCAGGAACGGGCGCTGGGACCGCTCCTCCCAGTGGCGCTCGGTGGCAAGCATGTAGAACTGCCCCGCCACGGGCTCCGGTCCCTCGGCATCGATCAGAGAGAAAACGCGGTAGCCGCCTGAGGCGCGGTTCTCGGTGACCGTGCAGAGTCGCCGCCCCAACGGCGCGGTCATCGGGGCTGCGTGGCCTTCGTCGACGCGTGGATCTCCTGGAGGGAGTGGACCTCGGCGCCCTCCTTCAGGGCGGCGATCGCGCGGGCGGCGGCGGAGGCGCCCGTCATCGTCGTCACGCAGGGGATGCCCTGGCGGACGGCGGCGGTGCGGATCTCGTAGCCGTCGGCGCGGGCGCCCGATCCGGTCGGGGTGTTGATCACCAGGTCGCAGCGGCGCTCGCGGATCAGGTCGACGACGTGCGGCGAGCCCTCGCCGAGCTTGTTGATCGGGGTGACCGGCACGCCCATCGCCGAGATCGCCTGCGCGGTGCCGCCGGTCGCGATCACCTCGAAGCCGAGGTCGTGGAAGCGGGCGGCGATCTGGGTCGCCGCCGGCTTGTCGGTGTCGGTGACCGTGATGAAGACCGAGCCCTCGCTGGGCAGCGTCACCCCTGCCGCCGCCTGCGCCTTGCCGAAGGCGGTCGGGAAGTCGGCGGCGATCCCCATCACCTCGCCGGTGCTCTTCATCTCCGGGCCCAGCACCGAGTCGGCGCCGGCGAAGCGGGCGAAGGGCAGCACCGCCTCCTTGACGCTGACGTGCCCGCTCGGCGCCTCGGGCAGGTCCTGCTCGGCGAGCTTCTCCCCCAGCATCAGGCGGCAGGCGAGCTTGGCGAGCGGCGTGCCGATCGCCTTGGAGACGAAGGGTACGGTGCGTGAGGCGCGCGGGTTGGCCTCGATCACGTGCAGCTCGCCGCCGGCGACCCCGTACTGAATGTTGATCAGGCCGATCACGCCCAGCTCCAGGGCGATCCGCTCGGTGGTGGCGCGGATCTCCTCCAACATCTCCTCGCCGAGGCTCATCGGCGGGATCACGCAGGCCGAGTCGCCCGAGTGCACGCCGGCCTCCTCGACGTGCTGCATGATCCCCGCGACCCAGACCTGCGCGCCGTCGCCGAGCGCGTCGACGTCGACCTCGATCGCGTTCTCGAGGAAGCGGTCGAGCAGCAACGGGTGCTCCTGGTCGGCCCTGACGTGCGCCTCCAGGTAGGTGGAGAGGTCCTCGGTCGAGTAGCAGATCTCCATCGCCCTGCCACCGAGCA
>DATMRN010000207.1:0-7033 GCA_035566275.1 Solirubrobacterales bacterium
CTGGAGCTAGAATATGGCCACATGGACGAGAGGGCGACAGTTGGCATCCGCGAGCTGAAGGATGGCGTCAGCGAGATCATCGGGCGGGTCGAGGCCGGCGAGCCGATCACCGTCACCCGGCGAGGCAAGCCGGTGGCAAGAATCGTCTCGGCGACGACGCCGCCGCATCTGGCTGCGCTGGTAGCCGAGGGCGCAGTGAGGCCAGGCAACGGCACCCGCTACCTCCCCAGGCCGACCAAGCTACGCGGCGCAGGCAAGACCGCGGCCGACTACGTCTCCGAGGGACGTCGCTGAGCCTCTACCTCGATACGAGTGCCCTGGTGAAGCTGCTGGTTGAGGAGGCCGGCAGCGAGGTCGCACAGGTGGCTTACGCCGAGGCCAGCGGAGTGCGAACAACCAGCATCGCTTACGTCGAGGCCACCTCTGCACTGGCGAGGATGCGCAAGGGAGATCGGATAACCACTGCCCAGCTGCGGGCAAAGCTGAGTGAGCTTGAGAGGCTGTGGCAGGCACTCTACGTACATGCGGTGGATGACACCGTGATCGAGCTGGCGACCCAAAACGCCCGCGACCACGCACTACGGGCCTATGACGCCGTGCACCTGGCGGGCGCGCTGGCCTTTGCCGAAGGGGAAGAGATCGCTTTTGCCTGCTGGGATCGCGAGCTGCGCGAAGCGGCCGGCAAACACGCCTTCGCGCTGGTGCCCGAACGACTCTGAGTCGAGTCCCTGGACCCTGGAAGCTGCGGGCTATTCCGCCGCCAGCAGCGTGTGCCAGGAGGGGAGGATCGGCAGGTCGTAGTAGCCGATGACGCTGGCGCGGGCCTCCTCGATCTCCTTCGAGAACCAGTAGCGCTCGAAGTCGGTGCGGCTCTCCCACAGCGAGGTCTGCTGGAAGGCGAGCGGGTCGTCGATCGAGCGGATCAGCGACCAGCTCTTGGCGCCGAAGGCGGGCATCCGCGCCGCGGCCGGTTCCCAGAGGTCGAGCCAGCGGTCGGCCCGGAAAGGGGCGATGTGCCAGTCGAGTGTGCAGACCTCAGCCATTTCTACGCTCCCACCTCCGCCCGGATCGCTCCCGGGCCGTCGTCGACCTTGCCCTCCTCCTCGGACTCGGCCCCGACCAGGATCGAGATCTTGCCCAGGTGCTTGTTTTCGTGCAGTAGCTGGTGCGCGCCGGGGACGCCCTCGAAGCCCATCGTCTTCCAGAGGACGGGCCGCACCTTGCCCTCGGCCATCAGCTGATTGGCCCGCATGCACTCGTACGCGTTGGCGAAGTGGGAGCCGATGATCTGCTTCTGGCGCATCCACAGGTAGCGGACGTCGAAGTCGAGCTGGAAGCCTGAGGTGGCGCCGCAGATGACGACCTTGCCGAACGGCTTGACGACGAAGACCGAGGTCGGGAAGGTCGCCTGGCCGACGTGCTCGAAGACGATGTCGGGGGCGTCGCCGAGGATCTCCTTGACCCGCTTGGCGAAGCCGCGGGAGGCCTTGAATCGCTCCCTGTCGGCGGCCGGGTCGGCGAGGTTCTCGGGCGTCCGCATCATCTCCGCGAACTCGCCGCGGTTGATGTAGTCGACCGCGCCCAGCTGTTTGACCAGCTCGCCCTTCTCGTCGGAGGAGACCACGCCGACCGCGTTGGCGCCGGCCGCCGCGCAGAGCTGCGTCGCGAAGACGCCGAGCCCGCCGGCCGCGCCCCAGATCAGCACGTTGTGGCCGGCCTGGACCTTGCACTGGTCGATCAGCATCCGGAAAGCGGTGAAGTAGGTGAGCCCGTAGGCGGAGGACTCGGCCCAGCTCAGGTTCTGGGGGCGGGGGAGGAGCTGCTGCGCCTGCACCTTGGTGAACTGGGCGAAGGAGCCCCAGGTGGTCTCGTAGCCCCAGATCTTCTGGCTCGGGGCCGCCAGCGGGTCGAGCCCGTGCACCTCGACATCCTCGTAGGAGGCCTGGTTGCAGTGGACGACGACCTCGTCGCCGGGCTTCCAGCGGGTGACGCCCTCGCCGACCTTCCAGACGATCCCGGAGGCGTCGGAGCCGCCGATGTGGTGGCCGTACTCGGGGTGGTCGCCGTAGCCGAAGACGGAGACCGGCTTGCCGAGCGCCGCCCAGACGTTGTTGAAGTTGACGCCGGCGGCCATCACGCGGACGATCACCTCGAAGGCGCCGGGCTCGGGGACCTCGATCTGCTCGAGCTGGAAGGCGTCGACGGGCTCGCCCTCGCGCTCCTGGCGGATCACCCAGGCGGCCATCGTCTCCGGCAGCGTTCCGGGCTCCACGTCCAACTTCGAGACTGCGCTGGTGTCGACGGCCAAGTGGCTCCTCCGCGGATCTTCGGGGACGGGCGGAGAATCCTAGCCCCAAGACCCCCTGACGCGGCGCATGCCGGTGTCCTCCCTCGCTTGCGTGCAGAGCAAGCGGCGCTCGGTACGTCCTTGGCCTGCTTGGTCAGGGGGCCTTGGGTCTTTAGACAGCGTCGCGCAGCTCCGGGGCGCTGATCTCCCGGACCGTGATCTCCGCCGGTTCGGGCGGCTCGATCTCCTTGCCCGGCGCGACGCCGAGTCCCTCGATTTTGCGCAGCTGCGGCAGCAGCCTGCGCTCCATCGAGCCGACGGCTGAGTCGTAGGCGGTGGCGGCCGTGGTCAAGCCCCTGCCGACCTTGTCGAAGTCGCCGAGAAACTTCGAGAAGCGGGAGTGCAGCGTGCCGGCGGCATCGGCGATCTCGGCCGCCTCCGCGACCATCCGCTCCTGGCGCCAGCCCAGCTCCATCGTCCGCAACAGCCCGATCAGCGAGGTCGGGCTGACGACGAGCACGTTGCGCTCCAGCGCGTAGTCGAAGAGGGTCGGGTCAGCCGCGAAGGCGGCGTGCAGCGCCGGCTCGTTGGGGATGAAGCAGATCACCAGGTCGGGCATCTCCCCGGCCCTGAACTGCCCCTGGTAGTCCTTCGAGCTGAGGCTGCGGACGTGCTCGCGCGCCTGCCGCGCGTGGCGTTCGAGCTGGACGCGCCGCTCGGACTCGACCTCCGCCTCCTGGGCATCGAGGAACGCGTCGAGGGGCACCTTGGAGTCGGCGATGAAGCTGCGGCCCTCCGGCAGCAGGAAGCGCGCGTCGGGGCGCAGGTTGCCGTCCTCGGTGCGGAGGGTTTCCTGCATCTCGAAATCGACGTGCTCGGTCATCCCGGCGATCTCCACGCAGCGCCGCAGCTGCAGCTCCCCCCACTGACCACGGGTCTGAGGCTGGCGCAGGGCCTTCTTCAGGCCTGCGGTCTCGGAGTTGAGGTTGCCGACGGTCTGGCCCATCTGCTCGATCAGGGTGCGGGTCTGGAGGTCCGTCTCGCCGCGGCGGCGCACCTCCTGTTCGATCTTCTCCTGACCCTTGGCGATGCGCTCCGCCAGGCCCTTGATCTCGGCCTGGCGCTTGTCCAGCGCCGCTTCGGCGGTCTTCGCGTCGAGCTTGCGGGACTCCTCGTTCATCTGCAGCAGGTCGACGACCGCCTGCGAGGTCGCCTCGTGAATCGCGGGCCCGAAGTCGGGCTGCGACGGCTCGGCCCGCCGCGAGACGAGCGTGTAGATGAGCCCCGCGGCGAGCAGGACCACCGCGATTGCGAGCACCACAGCCATCCACCGATGGTGACTGACCGAGCAGACGGACTACGGCAGCAGGACGTCGTTCTGGGAGGAGGCGCGGTAGGGGCCGACGGCGAGCTGGGCCGGCTTGGCGCCGGGGATGTCGGCGGCGCTGATCCGGTAGATGCCGGTCGGCAGTTCGGCCTGGAGCGTGACCGCGCCGTTGGCGACCAGCGGTTCGGAGGTCGCGTTCCGCGGCCCGTGGACTTCGAGGTGGGAGTCGAAGCGGGTGAGGTTGGCGGTGACGAAGGCGACGGTGAGGGGGCCGTTGGTTCGGATCGGCGGCTGGGGGTGTGACTGGTTCTGGGGGATCTGCTGGGTGCGATCCGGGCCAAGGCCGATCCGGTTGGGCTGAACCGTGACCTTGTCGCGGGTGACCGTGACGCTGACCCGGGTGGGCGGCGAGGGCCGCGGGTCGTTGGCGTGCCCCTGGGCGCCGCAGCCGACCGCCGTCAGCGCCAGCGCGCCGAGGACGAAGGCCACCGCTGCTCTGCCTCTCCCACCACCCATCGCGGCGGAATCTAACCGAAGGGCAAGTCGACCACGCGAGCCGTAACGCCATCTTCACCTACGGCCAGCTCGTCGCCCGGCTCGGCCTCGCGGCGGACGATCGCCAGCGCGATCGGGCCGAGGGCGGGGGAGACGGCAGAGGAGCCGAGGGCGCCGACCTCCTTCTCGCCGAGGTGCAGGGTGGCGCCCGGCGGCGCCGGGGCGCTCAATCGCAGCCCCCGCAACAGGCGGTTGGGCCTGCCCTTGTAGTGGAGGCGGGCGACGGTCTCCTGGCCGATGTAGCAGCCCTTGGTGAAGCTGACGGCTGCCTCGACGATGCCCGCCTCGGCCGGCATCGTCTCGGCGCCCATCTCGGCGCCGAAGCGGGGCACGCCTGCCTCGATCCGCAGGATCTCGACCGCCTCCGGGCCGACCTCGACGGCGCCGGCGCCGAGCAGGGCCTCGCGGAGGCGATCCGAGTCGCCGCCGCCGCCGGCGATCAGGTCGATGCCGTCGCGGGTCCCCGTCGCCAGGCAGTCCACGCCGGCGACGGAGGTCTCTTCGCAGGCGAACTCGGGTTGCGGGGGGGTCCCGGCGATCTCGACGCTTCGCGGTCCGATCAAGGAGAGGATCGCCCGCTCCTCCGTCACGTCCGTGACCTCGACCTCGCGGCCGATCTTGTACATCTGCAGGTGCTTCAGCGCCGCCTCGAGGCCCTCGGGCTCGGTGTCGATCCAGAGCTCCTCGCCTCCTGGCCGAAGCACGCGCATGTCCGCCTGCACATGCCCCTTGCGGTCGAGCAGCGCCGCGTACTGGCCCTTCCCCGGCTCGAGCGCCTCGACGTCGTTGGTGAGCTGGCCCTGCAGGTACTCGGCCGCGTCCGGGCCGGCCACTCGGAGCTTTCCCCGCTCCGAGCGATCGAGCAGCCCGCACTCCTCGCGCAGCTGCCGGTACTGCGCGTCCAACTCGACCGTCGCTGTCACCGCGTCCGCCACATCCCTCATTCTAGGCTTGCCTGAATGCAGCCTCCACCCCCTCCCGCCCGCTCGACCGAGGCCACCGTCGAGGACGTCCTCCCGGGCGAGGCGGCGGTAGCCGCCGCGGCGCGTCGCTCTCTCGACGGAAGGGCGGTCGGCCTCGGACGGGTCTGGCCCTTCCTCGGCCCCGCCTTCGTCGCCGCCGTCGCCTACATCGACCCCGGCAACTTCGCCACCAACATCGCCGGCGGCGCCAAGTTCGGCTATCTGCTGCTCTGGGTGGTCCTCGCGGCCAACCTGATCGCGATGGTCGTCCAGACGCAGTCGGCGAAGCTCGGCATCGCGACGGGGAAGAACCTCGCCGAGCTGTGCAGGGAGACGTTCTCGCGGCGGACCTCGATCGGCCTCTGGCTGCAGGCCGAGGTGGTCGCGATGGCGACCGACATCGCCGAGGTGGTCGGCGCGGCGCTCGGGCTCAACCTGCTGTTCGGGGTACCGCTCTTCCCGGCTGGCGTGCTCGCCGGCGCCGGCGCCTTCGCGATCCTCGCCCTGCAGCAGATGGGCTTTCGCCGGCTGGAGGCGGGGATCACGGCCCTGGTCGGCGTCGTCGTCGCCTCCTTCGCGATTGAGCTGTTCGACGCCAGGCCGGACGGGGGGGAAACCGTGCGACACCTCTTCATCCCTGGCTTCAGCGGCACGGAGAGCATCCTGCTCGCCACCGGGATCATCGGCGCGACGGTGATGCCGCACGTGGTCTACCTGCACTCGGCGTTGACCCAGAAGCGCATTGTCGGGCGCGACGAGAACGAGAAAAAGCGGATCCTCGGCTTCGAGAAGGTCGACGTGGTGATCGCGATGTCGCTGGCGGGTGTGGTCAACATCTCGATGATGCTGGTCGCCGCGGCGCTCTTCCACGGCAGCGGCCTGAGCGGGATCGACTCGATCAACGGGGCCTACGACGGGCTGAAGACGCTGGTCTCGGTAAACGCGGCGACGATCTTCGGCGTCGCCCTGCTGGCCTCCGGCTTCGCCTCCTCCTCGGTCGGCACGATGGCCGGGCAGGTCGTGATGCAGGGGTTCATCCAGCGGCGCATCCCGATCTTCGTGCGCCGCGCGGTGACCCTGGCGCCGGCGCTGCTGGTCCTGGCGATCGGCATCGACCCCACCAATGCGCTGGTCGGCAGCCAGGTCGTGCTCTCCTTCGGCATCCCCTTCGCGCTGGTGCCGCTGCTGATCATCGCGCGGCGCGTCGACATCATGGGGTCCCTCGCCAACCCGCGCTGGTTGACCGGGCTTGCCGGCGCTCTGGCGGCGCTGATCATCGCTCTGAACGTGTTTTTGTTGCAGCAGGTGTTCTTTGGGTAGCCGGTGACCGGCCGGATTCCCTATCCCGTTACGGGTTTTGCAGCAAGCCGTCTACTAGCTGCGGGAGCTCACGTGCCATACGAGAACGCGGGACGATTAGGGCGATGCCCGTTTTTTGGGCGCGAGCTTTTGTATTGACATCTACGTGGGAGTAGAAGCCGAGGGAGGGGATTCCGGTGGCGGCGATTGCGTTTATGTCCGCCGCATCGAGGTCGCAGACGATGGCGTCGGCTTCTGCGGGTTTGGGGAGAGTGGCCGACACGGAGACCTGGTGACCTGCTGCCGTGAGGCTCTCCTTGACCCTGCTGGCCAGCATCAGGTCGGGGACTACGGCGACGATCTTTGCCACTAGAGAGAACGGCGCTCGCGGAACTCCTCGCGAACGCTCTCCGGACGGCCCCACATCTGGACGACCTCGGCACGACCCTCGCGCATCTCGCGAAGCATCATCTCGCCGCTGACCCCTTCGTCATCCAGCTTCGCCAGCACGCCCTTCACGGTGGTAGCCGCCGCAGCGTGCCCAAAGCTGTGAGCGACAAGCAGCCGCCAATGCCAATCCGCCTTCGAATAGGGCTGAGCATT
>DATMRN010000208.1:0-6372 GCA_035566275.1 Solirubrobacterales bacterium
CAGGCGCCAAAAAGGGTGGCCGTCGTGCCCCCCGTGGCCAGCGCCGCGAGCAGTTCCTCGCCGCCCTGGAGAAGAGCCCGGGCGCCAAAGCATCCGAGATCGCCAAGCAGCTCGGCATCTCCGCCAACCAAGCCCACACCCTCGCCCGCCGCCTCCACAAAGACCGCCTGATCCGCCGCAGCGGCAAGGGCTACCGCCTCATCGCCAAAGCGCACTCCTAACTAACTGCGGTGGACTTCTCCGCCTCTTCCTAGAGGGAACAGTCGCCGTCGAGACCTACAAGACCTGGGATGGGATTGAGATCGCCTACCAGGAATGGGGCGAAGAGACGGCGTCGCCGCCCGTCCTGCTGCACCACGGCTTCGTCGCCAACGCCGACGCCAACTGGGTTGCCCCTGGCGTCGTCGAAGCGCTGCTCGCCGCGGGACGCAGGGTCATCGCCCCCGACGCCAGAGGCCATGGCCTCTCCGAGAAGCCGCACGACCCCGCCCGCTACGGGGAGCAGCGCATGGCCCGCGACCTCATCGTCCTTTTCGACCTGATCGGCGCATCGCGTGTCGACCTCGTCGGTTACTCGATGGGCGCGGTCGTCTCACTGCTCTTCGCCAGCGAGGGTGATCGCGTCCGGCGCCTGGTCGTCGGCGGCGTCGGCTCGGGCATCATCGAGTGCGGGGGCGTCGACCGGCGTGCGGTCCCCAACGAGGCGATCATCGACGCGCTCGAGGCCGAGGACCCCTCGACCATCCGCGAGCCGGGCGCGGCGGCCTTTCGCATGCTCGCCGACGCCCTGGGCGGCGACCGCAAAGCCCTCGCCGCTCAGGCTTCCTCCGTCTTCAGAGGCGACATCCCGCTGGGCGACATCTTGGCCCCGACGCTCGTCCTCGCCGGGGATGCCGACCCGCTTGCGATACGACCCGAGGTCCTATCCGAAGCAATCCCGGAGGCGAGGCTGCAGATCCTCTCGGGGGATCACGTCGGGGCGATCGGAGACCCCCGCTTCAAACAGTCCATCGTCGACTTCCTCGCCGATTGAATGGGCATCGGCGAGATCCTCGTTATCGCCCTCGCCGGGCTCGCGGCAGGCGCGGTTAACACGGTGGTCGGCAGCGGCACGCTGATCACCTTTCCGGCCTTCATCGCTGTCGCGCTTGTACTCGTCGATAGGTCAGGCTCCGCCGAGAGCGCCGGACCCAACAGCAGCTCCACCACCAGGACATCTCGCCACTTGCCATCGAGCCGTCCGTGACGGCGATGCGTGCCACGGAAGAGAAGCCGCTGTTATTTGACGTCCTCGTTGGGGGGCGCCGCGTCCGGCACCCGCCCATACCTATCCCCCAAACGAACGACGTCCTCGACCTGCGGCGTCGAAACCTCAATGATCTCGGAGTCCTCGACGGCTTCCAGCGTGTGGACGAGCAATGGCGGGTTGCGCCATGACTCCCCCGGCCCCAGTTCCCGAGTGCTCATCTGCTCGGCGGAGTCGCCCTGCGAGACGATCACCCGGCCCGACAGGACGTAGGAAGTCTCGTCCTTCTCCTCGTGGTACTGGATGGACAGGCGAGCACCCGCGCGAACCTGAAGGATTTTCCCGGTGTAGCGGTCAGTATGAGCGAACCACAGCTCGCTCCCCCACGGCTTGGGGATCTCGCGGGGCAGCGCCTCCTCCATCCCGTCCATCCTTTCAGTTCCTCTGAATCAGCGCACCTGAAACGAGCCCGAACTGAGGTAAGTCGCCAGCAACTCGAGCGCGTGCGCTGTCGGAGGGTGCAGCGGCTCGGGAGGCGTTTCCAGCTCAACGAATTCCACCTCGGTCGCCTCCACCTGGTCGGGGCGGGGATCACCCTGCCACGTCCTCGCAAGGAAGAGCAGGGCGAAGCAGTGGGTTACATCGCCGTTGGGGTAGTGGATCGTGTGTGCCTCGGCCTCCGAGAGACAGCCGAACGGGACCAGGTCGCGCTCAGAGACCTCGACCCCGGTCTCCTCTGCCAGCTCGTCGATTGCCGTCCGGGAAAAGCTTCCACCTGGCTCCGCGGCGCCGGCCGGCAGGCACCAGGTTCCGTCATCGGTGCGCTTGGTCAGCAGGACGCGTTGATCGTCTCGTTGTACGGCGACCATCGCGCCCGGCATCAGGACGAGACCGTGGCCAACTGCCTGTCGCAGCCGCCAAAGGTAGGAGTCTCTATAGCCCACGTTCAGGTCCGTCGATCGAGCTCGGCGACAACGAGCCTCAGCCCAACGTCCAGCTCCGGCTCGGCGCGCAGGTGCCCGTGGCGCACGTCCCAGGCACCACTCTCGAGGTCCGCCCGTAGGGCTTCGAGCCCTCGCTCAGTCTCCTCAGGTGCCATCAGGTGCCATACCGAGCTGGCACGACGCACCTGGGGGTCGAGGTGCATCTCGGGCCGGTCCCAGAGTGCGCAGAAGAAGCCGTCCTTGCAGAGGCGGGGGACTGGGACCGCCTCGACCCTGGCGCCGGGAAGCGCTGCTGCCAGCTCGTCTATTGGCGGCATTAGCTCAGTGTGGATCTCCAATAGACGGGGGATGTAGTCCCGCACCATCCACATCGCCGCCATCGCTGGGCCATCGAAGGTGAGGACGAGGACTCGCTCGCGCGAGACCCGGATCATCTCGGCCAGGCCCGCCGCGGCATCCGCCCAGTGTTGGACGGTGATGATCGCCATCGCGGCGTCGAAGCTGTCATCGTCGAATGGCAGCGCTTCTGCGCTTGCTTGTACCACCGGTGCCGAACCGACAGGTCGCTGGGCGATCATCTCGGCTGAGGGCTCGACCGCGATCATCTCGCGGTCAACAGGCTCATAGGAGCCGGTGCCGGCGCCTACGTTGAGCACCGTACGCGCATCGCCGAGCGCCGCTTCGATCCGCGCCGCGATCCGCGGATCGGCCTGCCGTGTCTTCCCATAGCCAAGGCCGATGCGATCGTAGGCCTCCTTGTCAGTGACCTCCGCCATGTCCACCTCCGTGGCCACCCCCTCCGTGTCCACCGCTCGCAGCGCCGTAGTGATGGCGGCCCGCACCGGCTGGCTCACCGCCGCCAAAGAAGCCAGTCAAGCCAGGTGCGTTCCATCTCGCTGCTAGCGCAGCCTGCTCGGACTCGGGGAAGGCGGTAACGAAGCGAGTAAATCCGAGGCGCCGAACAACCACCTCGACGGTGCGGCCGGTCTCAGCTACTTCCCGCGCCCACTCGACGGCATCGTCGCGCTCGTCAAACTTTTCCTGCCATTTGCCATCGAATCCGACGATGTAGGTCGCCACGCCTCGAAGGGTAGTAGGAGCACCGCCCGGAGGACACCGTCGTCAGGGCTGCTCTTCGCTGATCTTCGCCACCCCCAGCCTGGCACCGGCGCCGATCCCTGCAAGCCCCGGCAGAGGCCGGGGCTGCTCGCGCCCCTCGCCTCGCGGCTCGGGTTCCGGGATCGCCGTCCGTCGCCCTTTGGCTGGGTGTCGAAGCCAGCGAGCGAAGGAGGCGGGATGCCTGCAGTCGGCATCGAGGAATTTGCTCTGAAAGGGGGGCGAAAACGGCCCCCCTTACGTCTTAAGGGCATGGAGCGACCGAGTGAAGAGACCTATTGGACGGCGAAGGAGTGGGCGATGCGGACCCGCATCCCCTACCGAACGATCTTGAGCGCGGCATCGCGCGGCGAGCTGGCGGCCGTGCGGCCGTCCGGAACGGGGCACGGATGCATCTTGATCTCGGAGTCGAGCTGGGCCGCTTGGATGGAGGGGGTTCGGCTCCGCTCCCGTGTTCCCGGCCGTGTTCCACAAAGGCCGCAGAGCGCAGAGCGCCGCTCGCTGGCGGAGTTGGCCCTGAGCTGAGCGATGCCGCGCCAGGAGCAGGGCATCGAGTACTACCTCACCCCGAGTGGCGAGAAGCGCTACCGCGTTCGCTGGGAAGAGGACGGCAAGCACCCCAGTCGCTCCTTTCGCCGCCTCTCCGGCGAGCATGGCGCCCGCGCTTTCTACCAAAAGATCCGACAGTTGCAGGAGGCCGGCACCCGTGTGGTCGAGGCCGGTTCCCAGGATCTGACCCTGGCCGTCTTCGCAGCCGATGTCTGGGCGCCGCGCGCGAAGCGGCGCTTGGCGGCGAAGACCTGGGAGACCGACTCGCGGATCTACAACAAGCACGTCCTGCGCCAGCTGGGCGAGCGTCCGATCGCCCAGATCGACGTTGAGGACCTGGTCGAATGGCAGGACAGCCTCGAGCGGGCCGGCGTCGGCGCGCCGACGATGATCAAGGCGATGACCATCCTCTCCAGTGTCTTTCGCGAGGCGGCGCGCCGATCGCGCAGCACCGGCGTCAGACTGAATCCCGTCGTCATGCTCGAGAAGCCCTCGGGCAAGCGCCGCCGCCGGCCGCTGGTCTGGGGCCCGGTCGTGGTCGAGCGAGTCCGCTACCAGCTGCTGGTCAACTCGCGGCGCATCAACCCGGGCAAGGAGCTGGCGGCGCTGCGCGACGCCCTTCTCGTCAGCTTCACCGCGATGACCGGCTGCCGGCCCGGCGAGGCATTGGCCCTGCGCTGGCATCACATCGACGGCCGCGTCATCATCGAGAATGGGCTCAGCGGCGACGAGATCGTCAACCGCACCAAGACGGGCAAGGACCGCGTTGCTCCCTTGCTGAAGCCGCTGCAGGCGGACCTTGCCGCGCTGCGAGCGCTGAGCGGCGACGATCCCGACAACTACGTCTTTCGCACCTCCGAGCGGGAGCACTGGGTCGAAACCGACTGGCGGAACTACCGCTCGCGCCACTTCGTCCCCGCACTTGAGCGGGTCGAGGCGGAGTGGGAGGGATGGCGCGGGGATCTGCCGCGCCCTGAGCGGGTGCGCGAGAGCGTTGCCGGCCTCGCCAAAACCCGGCCCTACGACCTCGGCCGCCACACCCACTCCGCCCTGATGCTCGCCTCCGGGATGAGCCTGCAGCGCCTCGCCCGCATCCAGGGCCACAGCATCCGCGTCCTCGACGAGACCTACTCCGAGGAGCTGGCTGAGTTCCAGGACCGCGCCGAGCGCATCGACCCGGTGGAGGAGATCGAGAAGGCCAGGACTCTGGTCTGGGCCGACCTCGATCCCAGCATTGGCAACTAGCGAATGGTGTCGCGTCACCTCGCTCCCTCGGGCTATCGGTTCTGCGCCAACTCCCGCTCGATGATGACGGCAAGCGCGTCCTTGACTCCGCTGCCGGGAGCGCTGGAGATACGAGCTCCTGACGCCACCCCCCGCACGTCTTCGGCCGCCCTCAGGGCGTGCCAGTGAGAGTCGAAGGACTCCCCAGACGTGGCTACGGTCCGGCAATCGCCTGCGACGAGTCGCCAGCGCCATTTTCCAATCAGGTCTTCGTATGCGTCGAAGTGGGGCATCTGCATCTCCGTAGATCGGTGTGAGGGAACATATGTTCGCATCGGTAGCGGCGGCAAGAATGCGATCCGCGATCCCAGCTGAAACCGCCCTCGAAGAAGTCGAAGGTCCCGTCGGACCTTTAAGATCGCCCCGATGACGCTGCGACGCGCGAGGTCCCTTGGAACGGCCCGGGAGGCCGACTTTTCGTCTGCCCTCCCATCTGGCTCCCATTGCCCTCGCCGCGTCCCAACGGCCATCACCTAATTTTGGCTCTGTAGAGCCAATTCGCCCGGATAGCTCAGTTGGTAGAGCACTTCCATGGTAAGGAAGGGGTCACGAGTTCGAGTCTCGTTCCGGGCTTGTTGCGAAGTGGCACGTTCGCTAGCTCACCGGGCACGTTTGGCCGGTTACTCTGGGATCATGGAGTCGATGAGAGCCATCTGGACGGACGAGCGCCTGGACGACCTGGATCACCGGGTCGACGATCTCGGCCGGCGCATGGACAATCGCTTCGACCGAGTCGATGCGCGCTTCGATGCCATGGACGCCAGTGTCACTCACCGCTTCGTCGCCATGGACGCCAGTGTCAACCACCGCTTTGACCGCGTGGAAGCGCGCATCGACGCCATGCGGCGAACGATGATCCAGGTCGGAGGCGGCATGATCGCCGCCCTGCTCGCAGGTTTCGCCGGGCTGATCGCCACCCGGCTCTGAGCGCGCCGCCTGGCGACGCTCCTTTATAGGCTCCACGACCGTGGACTTCGCCCTGACCGACGAGCAGAACGACTTCGTCGACGCGATCCGCGACTTCTGCGACCGCGAGTGCGGCACCCAGGACCAGCGCGAGCGGCTCACCGACTCTTACAAGGAGCGCCACAGCTTCGAGATCTACAAGCAGATGGCCGAGCTGGGCTGGCTCGGCCTGACCATCCCCGAGGAGTACGGCGGCTCGGGCGGTTCGATGCTCGACGCCTGCCTCTTCATGGAGGAGACCTCCCGCGGGCTGGCGCCGATCGGCGG
>DATMRN010000209.1:0-4381 GCA_035566275.1 Solirubrobacterales bacterium
CGCGGCGGCCCGATCCCGAGTCACACGCTGTTCCTCGTCGAGCGCCTCGACCATCGCCGCCTCAGCCCCACCCCGTCCGAGGCTCTCGGCGACCAGGGGGCTCTCGTGGCGGACGTACATCACGACGAGCGACGCCCCTGACTCCTCAGCGAGGTCGCCCGCGGCCCGGAGTGCCTCCAGGCTGTCGGCCGTCCCGTCCACTCCCACCACCACCGTCTCGGCCATGATCTAACTCCTTGTATCATACAGACATTTGCATGTATCATACAGCTGATGGTGCTCAGTGCAACCCCCAACAGCCCGGCCGACATTCGACGGACCGTCGACAATGCCGATCCGATCGAAGTGGTCGAGACAGAGATGGCCCTTCTGCAGAGGGCCCTCGAACGCCTCGGCAGGCGCTCGGACATCAGCCGAGAGCTCGACCGGGCGAGCTACCTGCTCGCTCGGCTGCTCGAGGTGACCGGCCCGATAAGTCTCAAGGATCTCGCTTGCCGCCTCGGGCTTGATGCCACCACCGTGACCCGCCAGGTCGCGGCGATGGAGGCCCAGGGGCTGGTGAACCGACGCAGCAACCCGACGGATGGTCGCGTCACCCTCATCGAGATGTCTCAGAAGGGCGAGCGAAAGATGCGCGCCGAACAGCGTTCCCGACAGGCATGTGTCACCGATCTGGTGGCGCAATGGCCCGATCGAGATCAGGTCGAGCTGGGCCGGCTCCTCGGGCGTCTGAACGACGCGGTGGGCACCATCGAGC
Organism: Solirubrobacterales bacterium; assembly: GCA_035566275.1. Classification (GTDB taxonomy): domain Bacteria; phylum Actinomycetota; class Thermoleophilia; order Solirubrobacterales; family 70-9; genus DATMRN01. The sequence goes on from DATMRN010000209.1 coordinate 758, forward strand.
CAGACGCCTTCAAGTGAGGAGGTTCCCTTATGACGAAACGGGCGACCGCCTAACTTCGCAAGCGACTCGCAAGCTGGGTGCGCGACTTCACGTCGAGCTTCCGGAACACCTTGCGGAGGTGGTACTCGACGGTGTTCGGGCTGATGAACAGCTGGGCGGCGATCTCCCGATTGGTGTGTCCCTGCGCCACCAGGCGGGAGATCTGGGCTTCCTGAGGCGTGAGGTCGTCGCGCGTCTCCACCGTCCGCTTGCGGGCCCGTGCACCCGTGGCTCCGAGCTCGACCCGAGCGCGTTCCGCGTACGCCTCCATCCCGAACTCCGAGAAGAGGTCGTGGGCTGTCTTCAGTTCGGCGCGCGCGTCGGTCCGCCGCCGTTCGCGCCGCAGCCACTCGCCGTAGAGCAGATGCGTGCGCGCCAAGTCGACACGCAGGCGCGTCGGCGCGAGGTGCTCGATGGCCTCGCAGTACAACACCTCGGCCGCCTGGCGGTCGGCGAGCAGAGCCGCAGCGCGGGCCTCCAGGCCCCGAGCCCACGGCGTGCCGCTCGCCTGCGTCGTTTCCCGCAGGACCTCGAGGGCGCGTGCTGCACGTTCGGTGTTCCCAGTGCGCACCGCGGCCTCGACCAGCTCGACCATCGTCCACGGCGAGAACCACAGCTCGCGGGGGTCCTCGGCGGCCTGCTCGGCGGCGGCGAGCGCGCTGTCGTAGCGGGCCAGACCGTTGTGCAGGTAGGCGGTCGCCCATTGGGCGAGCGTGAGCCCCATGCCCTCGCCCCGGGCGAGGAAGTCATCTGTTGTGGTTTGGATCAAGCGGGAGGCGTCGGGTTCGCGGCCACGGAACACCGCATAGGCGAGTGGGGCGTAGGGCACGTTGCGACCGTCTGTCGCATCGGTAATCGCGTTCGCCTCGGCGATCAGCGAGCTCGCGTCAGCCAGGTTGCCGGCGTACAGCTCGACGCCGGCGCGGGTGCTGAGGGTCAGCGGCAGGACGGACAGGGCGCCGGAATCGCGGCCGATGCGGACCTGCCGCTCCGTGAGTGCGTCCCAATTCTCGTAGTCCCAGACGTACCCGGCCGCCCGACCCGCCAGCCATAGCCACCGAAGGGCTTCCTCGGTCCCGATGTCGTCGCTTCCAAAGGCCTTCAAGGCCTGGCGGAGAGCCGGGGTCCCCGCCGCCGCGCCGTCGGTGATCAGCAGCGCCAACCCCTCGAGGAGAAGGTCCGCCGCGTGCGCAGGAGCCTCGGGGGGCGGCGCGCCCCGCGCCGCGGCGGCGACCTGTCGAGCATCGACCTCGCCACCCAGTCGCCCGGCGAACAGGGCGGCTGTCAGCGCATCGAGGTAGAGCTCGCGCGCCGCAGCGGCGTCGATGGGCTCGAGCCGCTTGGCTGCCGCCAGCAACAGCGGCGGCGCGTCATTGCCGCGATCGGCAGCGAACGAGACGCGGGCGCGGATCACGTCCACCTGCGCCTGTTGCGCGTCGTCGAGCGGGCCGGCCTCCGCGTCGGCAACGAGCGCCAGCGCATCGTCGAGGGCGCCGGCCTGCTGCTTCGCCTCGGCCGCGGCGAGAGCCCGCGCCGTGCGCTGCGCGGCGTCGGGAGTCAAAGCCGCGGCGCGTTCGAGAAAGGCAGCCGCCGCCGCGAAGCCCCCGCGCCCCTGGGCGCGAGCCGCCGAACGCTCGAGCTCGGCGGCCACCTCCTCGTCGGGCCGCGCCGCCGCCTGGGCCAAGTGCCAGGCCCGCCGGTCGGGGTCGATAGCCGGATCGGTCGCGTCCGCCAGGGCTCGGTGGACTTGGCTCCGCTCCTCCGGTCCCGCCGCCCGGTACACCGCCGAGCGAACCAGTGGATGTCGGAACGCCACGCCGGCGTCGAAGGCGAGCAAGCCGTCGGACTCGGCAGTGTGGGCGGCGGACTCGGCGATGCCGAGTCGCGCGGCGGCCCGCCACTCGAGGGCGGCGTCACCGGTCGGATCGGCGGCTGCGACGAGAAGCAGCCGCCGGGCGTCCCGCGGCAACCGCGCCAGCCGGCGGGCGAAGCTCTCCTCGATCCGAGCCGAGAGCGGCAGCGCCGCAGGCAGGCCGAACCCGCCGGCGAGCTGCGCGGGGGACAGGCCGCGCGGGAGCTCCAGAAGGGCGAGGGGATTGCCGTTCGTCTCCACGACGATCCGCTCCAGCACGCGCTCGTCGAGCTTCGCCGGTAACACCGAGTCCAGCAGCGCCCGGGCGTCGCGGTGGCCCAGCGGCTGGAGGTGAAGCTCCGCTACGCCCCGGAGCAGCCCGATCGGTTCTCGCGCCGCGAGAACCATGGCGACCCTCTCGGCCAGGAGGCGGCGGGTGACGAATGCCAGCACGCCCGCCGACGCCCGATCGAGCCACTGGGCGTCGTCGACGATGCAGAGGAGGGGCTGGTCCTCAGCCGCCTCAGACAACAGGTTGAGAACGGCGAGCCCGACGAGGAACGAGTTCGGTGGCCGCCCGGCGCTCAGACCGAGCGCCACCTCCAGGGCGGCGCGCTGGGGCTCGGGCAGGCGATCCAGGCGGTCGAGGGTGGGCGAGCACAGCTGCTGGAGGGCGGCGAAGGCCAGCTCCGTCTCCCCCTCGACGCCCACCGCGCGGACCACCCCGAAGTCGGGCGCCGTCTCTACCGCGTAGCCGAGCAGCGCCGTCTTTCCCACGCCCGGCTCGCCGTACACCGCGAGCACGCCGCCGTGGCCCTCTCGTGCGGCCTCCAGCATGCGGTCGAGGACCTCGCGCTCGCGCTGCCGTCCGAGCAGCACCGTGGGGGCGCCCGTGACCATCCCAAGGCGCACGATACCCGGGGGTCGCGGACTACGGATTTGCGGGATGCGATGCCGATCCCGTTCGCGGACGATCGATACCTGACCGAAGCCCGGAAAGGAATCAGATGACAACGGCAATCATCGGCATCGGCAACCTCGGAGGTTCGCTCGCCCGGCACCTCGTCGACGGCGGCGAGTCCGTGACCCTGGCGGCCGGGAACGAAGCGAAGGCCGAAACGCTCGCCGGAGAGCTCGGACCGCTGGCCGAAGCCGCATCCGTCGAAGACGCCATGGCTGGCGCCGACACCGTCGTCCTCGCCGTCTGGCTCGACACGACCAGGGAGCTGCTCGCCAAGAACGCAAACCTGCTCGACGGCAAGGTCGTCGTCGACCCCTCGAACCCGATCGGGTTCGACGACAAGGGGCAGATGTTCCGGACGCTCCCTGCGGGCCAGTCGGCGGCCTCCGTGGTCCGGGACCTGCTCCCTGGGACCGCCCGCTACGTGAAAGGTTTCGGGTCGCTCGCCGCCACCGACCTGGCGAGCGACGGCAACCGCGAGCCGCGGGTCGTGCTGTTCTACGCCACCGACGACGACACTGCCGGGACGACCGTCGAACGGCTGATCCGGGCCGCCGGCTTCGAGCCGCTGAAGGTGGGCGGCGTCGCCGACGCGGGGCGCATCGAAGGGCCGAGCGGCGATCTCCAGGGTGCCGTCCTCGACATCGATCAAGCACACGCGGCTGTCGCCACGAAGGAGGCATCAGCATGAGCGCAACCGACACGGCGAACCTGCCCGACTACGCCCCGATCCCGCCCTCGGCCCCGCCCTCAACGACCAGGGGTACTACGT
>DATMRN010000210.1:0-8208 GCA_035566275.1 Solirubrobacterales bacterium
GATCCTGATACTCGACGCAGGCCGCGCCCACGTCCACAAGCAGTTTCGAGACGGTATTGATCGAGACGCCCGCCATGCGGCTGGTCGCCCGCAGGCTGTTTCCCTCGACCATCATCGAGAGGATCTGCACGCGACTCTTTACCGAGAGCCTGTTCATACTGAACATTGTACCTGAGCGGTCTGGCATGTCAAGAGTAGGGTATGAGTAAGGAGTAGGAAAGAAGAAAGAGAGAAGCGCAGGAAAAAAGGGGGGAGGAGGCAGAGCAAAAGAGGAAAGCAGGAGGCATTGCAGGCAGAGAAAGAGTCCAGTCTGCCTGATATGGTGGGTGCTGCCTTAAGTGGCCGAGAGCCCCCGCCGTCTGTGCTTCCACAGCAACTTCTCAGACGGCGGGGGTCTTTGTTTAACGTCGCTTACCGGCTGGCCGTGGCTCTCCCGAGCCGCCTCTCATGGGCGTGCGACTGCGTGTCTCTTTTCATGATGTGTAGTCCCCGAGTGTCTCCAGCGACGGCGAAGCCGGGTGGCCTTTCATCGTGTACTCACCTCGGCCAACCCGGTCAATCTCCTTCTTGACGCGGAACAGCCGATCCATTGCAGCTTCGACGGTTGCAAGCGGGTGTTTTGCGTCCTTCGGCTCCCAGCCCCGTTTCGTAAGTTCCTCCAGCATCGAGCGGCCGGTATGGACGCCCCCCTCTCGCATGACACGGCGCACGGCCTCCATGCCCTTCGGGGGTTCTGAGCCCGGGGAGTGCTGGCTCTCTTCTGCCGGGCTGTTTGTAAGCAGCTGAATTGCGTTGGCGACCTGACGCAGCGCGTCGGCTTCGGCTTCGCGTTCATCAGCCTCGGCGGTTAGGCCGCGAATGGCCGTCGCGGGATCATTTTGGCTCTCTTGAAGGGCCTGGATAACCCGGGGAATGTCTACTTGCGGTTTCACTCTCCCAACTCTACTACATCGAGCAGCGGGGAGTTGAGTTGGGTGAGAGAGGGAAGCTCCTATTTGGCCCAGCGAGCCCGTGCGGCCCTGCGCGCCGCATCGCTGCGCTCCTCAGCGCTCATTTTGGCGGCACGCGCCTTGCCGCCTTTCTTGCCGCCGCGACGACCTAGCTCGACAGCGGCAGGGTCTTTGCCAGCGCCGGGGTCCGGCTCCGTGGCCTCGCCGGTCGCCAAGTCTACGACGAGCTTGCCAAGCTGGTTTGGGTCTCGTGGCCGGCGTGGGCGCTTGAGAGCAGCCATGGGGAACATCGTAGCTAGCGCTGGTGCTAGAGGGCAGGGATGCTCAACAGCCGTACTTCTGCGCCAGGACGGGCACCCGGCCAGCTATCGGTTTGCCCTCCTTGCAGATCGTGTAATGCGACGGGACGACAATCCCGAAGGCCGTATCGGTATTCCTAGGGGCAGCCTTGAAGCCTGCTTCGCTTAGGACTTCCTCGGCCGCCGGTAGAGAGAGGCCCACGACATTGGGCGGTTCTTCGCTCACGGGTTCCGGGGCTGGTTCCGGCGTCGGTTCGGGTGCGGGACTGGCTGCGGGCTTGTGCCTGGGCTTGCGGGGCGGAGCTGTGACCGTCGTCGTCTTTTCGATTGTTGTGGGCTTGACGACCGTGGTCGTGCCGCCGCCGCCGCCGCCGCAGCCGACGATGAAGATCGTCCCGCTGAGGATCGCCCCGATTACGAGCTTCCGCATTGATGCCTCCCCTTCATTTGCCTTCTCGTTCTTTCGCCTTGATCCGCTCGGCGGCGATCCACATCGCCCCGAGCATGACCACCGCAGCGACGATGCCCACCGTCCCGGTCGAGGCCACCAGCCCGATCCCGATCAGCAGGACGATTACGCCGCCGCAGCCCATCCACTAGCCACCCGGATGTTCGGCTTCGATTTCGTGTTCCTCGCGTTCGAGCCTGCCCTGTTCCTTCGTGTAGTGCTTCAGGGCACCTTCGATCTGCGAATTGGCCTTTTCGAGTTCGGCTTCTTGCTTGCCGCAACCCCCAACGCCCAGTAGTGCGACGACGGCTGCCGCCGCCGCCAGCGCTCTCAGTCGGGTCCGCATCGCGGCGCCAAGCTATCAGCTTCGAGGCATTAACGCTGTCGGTATAAACACCGTGGCTCTAAACACCGCAAGATGGGAGCTTCGCGGCCATGCCACCGCGATCCCAAGACTTCCTCGCCCTGGGCAAAGCTGTCCGTGAGGCCCGTAGGAAGGCGGGCATCTCCCAGGAACAGCTCGCATTCGACGCTGATGTCGACCGAGCCTTTGTCTCAGCCCTTGAGCGAGGTCAGCGCAACCTCACCCTCGCCAACCTGCTGAAGGTCTGCCGAGCGCTGGATGAGCGCCCCTCGGCTCTGTTCAAGCGCTGGGAGCGGATCGCTGGCTGGAAGTCGAGCTAGACCCTCCTCTCAAACTGAGACACCACCGGGCCGCGGGCGCCCCCCGCCCGCGCCGTTGCTCTGATTCCTCCGCCTATACTTGGCCGCGGCCGGAGCTTTAGGGCCGGCCCCCCGGGAATGGGGGAGAGGGTTTCACCGGAGGCAGTAGAGATCGAACCGATAGGGACGGTCCCGGAGGGGCTGGATCAGGATTCGGGCGAGCAGCCGTTCGCGGACTCGGAGGAGTTGCGTGGGCTGATCGCGCTGGGCCGCGAGCGCGGCTACCTCACCTTCGAGCAGATCGCCGGCACCCTCGAGGAGGTCGAGGTGACCAAGGAGCAGGTCGCCGGCCTCCACAGCCACCTGGTCGAGCACGGCGTCGACGTTATCGCCGAGGACGGCGTCAGCGCCTACAAGGAACAGCGCGGGGGCGAGGCGAGCAACGGCCAGCCGAAGAAACCGGAGCTGGACCTGACCGTCGAGCCCAGCCTCGACTCGCTGCGCCTCTACCTGCGCTCGATCGGTCAAGTGGACCTGCTGACCGCCGCGCAGGAGGTCGAGCTGGCGAAACGGATCGAGCGCGGCGACATGCTGGCGAAGCGGCAGATGGTGGAGGCGAACCTGCGCCTCGTCGTCTCGATTGCGAAAGGCTATCTGGGCCGTGGGCTGAGCTTCCTCGACCTGATCCAGGAGGGCTCGCTGGGGCTGATCCGGGCGGTGGAGAAGTTCGACTACCGCCGCGGCTACAAGTTCTCCACCTATGCGACCTGGTGGATCCGCCAGGCGGTGACGCGAGCGATCGCCGACAAGGCGCGGACGATCCGCATCCCCGTCCACATGGTCGAGAAGCTGAACCGGGTGGCCCACGTCGAACGCCAGCTGGTGCAGCGGTTGGGGCGCGAACCCGAGCCGGCCGAGATCGCCGCCGAGCTGCGCTGGTCGGTCCCCGAGGTGCGCGACATCCTACGGGTGGCGCAGCTGCCGGTCTCGCTGGAGAAGCCGGTCGGGGACGAGGACGAATCCGAGCTGGGCGACTTCGTCGCCGACGACGGGGTGCTGGAGCCGTTCGAGGAAGCGAGCGAGCACCTGCAGAAGGAGGGCGTGCGGCGGGCGCTGGACGCCCTGCCCGAGCGCGAGCGCCAGGTGATCGAGCTGCGCTACGGCCTCTCCGGCCTGGAGCCCCTCACCCTCGAGGAGGTCGGCAACACCTTCGGCGTGACCCGCGAGCGAATCCGCCAGATCGAGAACAACACGCTGAAAAAGCTGAAGTGCCTCCCCGAGGCGCAAATGCTCCGCGAAGCGAGCTGAGGCCGGCGCCGCGATGTCGCGTAGACGCGGCGAGCCCACCGCCCTTTAGAATCGCCCTCCGTAGCCTCGGGGGAGTGTCCGAGTGGTTAAAGGAGACGGGCTGTAAACCCGTTGGCTCTGCCTACGCAGGTTCGAATCCTGCCTCCCCCATATGAGCGAGCTCGACGGCCGTGTGATCGCCATCGCCGGGGTCGGAGGCGGGTTGGGGCCGGTGGTGGCGGAGCGGTTGGCCAAAGCGAGGGCTGTTGTCGCCGGGACCGATCGGGACCAGGCAAAACTCGATGCGATCGGCGCCGGCCTCCCCGAGGAGCGTTGGGACGGGCGAGTCGCCAACCTCCTCGACGAGGACGACACCCGCGCCTGGGCCGCCGCGCTCGTTGAGCGCTTCGGTCACGTTGACGGGCTCGTTCACCTGGTCGGAGGCTGGCGCGGCGGACAGCCGCTGCACGAGGAGCCGCTTTCGGACTGGGCGCTGCTGCACGATCTCCTGATCCGCACCGTCCAGCACACGACCCGCGCCTTTCACGACCAGCTCGAGTCGAGCGAGCACGGCCGCTTCGTCCTCGTCTCCGCCAAGCAGGCGCAGTCGCCCTCCAACACCAACGCCGCCTACGCCGCGGCCAAGGCGGCCGCCGAGGCGTGGACTCTTGCCCTCGCCGACGGCTTCGGCGCCGGTGGCGCCACCGCCAACATCGTCGTCGTCGACGCGATCCTCACTCCGCAGATGCGTGAGGAGAATCCCGGCAAGGACTTCCCCACCTTCACCCCTGCCGAGCAAATCGCCGCGGCGATCGCCTTCCTCTGCTCGGACGCCGCCGAGAAGATGAACGGCCAGCGCTTGCCGCTTACCATCCGCACATGAGCAGTAAGCCCGCCGAGGGGCAGATGACCATTGGGGAGCTGGCGCGGCGGACCGGGATGACGGTGCGCAACATCCGCGCCCACCAGACCCGCGGGTTGCTGCCGCCGCCCGAGGTGCACGGGCGCACCGGCTACTACGGGGAAGAGCACGTCGCCCGGATCGCCCTGACCCGCGAGATGCAGGCGGACGGCCTCAATCTGGAGGCGATCCGCCGCCTGCTCGAGGGGGTCGACGGGAGCGGCAACGAGATCCTCGACTTCACCCGCGCCCTCCGCGTCCCCTTCGAAGACGAGGCGCCGGAGATCGTCGAGCCGGAGGAGCTGGCGGACATGTGGGCGCGCGGGGGTAAGCCCAACCCCGACCTCCTGCGCCGGGCCGAGAAGCTCGGCATCCTGCGTGAGCTGCCCGACGGGCGGATCGAGGTGATCAGCCCCCGCCTGCAGCGAGCCGGGGCGGCGCTGATCGAGCTGGGCGTCGCCCCCGCCGCGGCCCTGGACACGGCGGAGAAGCTGCACCGCCACGCCGAGGGCGCGGCCCGCGCCTTCGTCAGCCTCTTCGTGGAGGGGATCTGGAAGCCGTTCGACGAGGCCGGCCGCCCAGAGCAGGACTGGCCGAAAATCCGCGAGGCGCTGGAGCGGATGCGCCCGCTCGCCTCCAGCGCCCTGCTCGCGATCTTCCAGATCACGATGAGCGAGGCGACCGAGAAGGCGAGCGAACGCACCCTGGCGGCGGCCGCCGGCGAGTCGCCGAAGCGCAAGAAGCGCCGTCGCCGCTGAGGATGCCGCCGCCGAGGCGCGCCGCATAATCTCTGGCGGATGGCCGAGGCTGCGACAGCGGGCGAGGGCGCGGTCGGCGCGGAGCGGGGCGCGGGCCTCGAAGGGGTCCTACCGTCCCAGGAGCTGAGCCGGGCGATCGAGGCGGAGTGGGTCACCTCCGGCGACTACCGGATCCGGCCCGAGGCGATCCAGCCGGCCAGCATCGATATGCGCCTTGGCGGCTTCGCCTGGGCGCTGCGCTGCTCCTTCCTCCCCGACGTCGACTCGACGGTCGAGGAGAAGATCGACGGACTCGCCTTTCAGAAAGTTGACCTGCGCGACGGCGCCGTGCTCGAGCGCGACCGCCCCTACCTGGTGCCGCTGATCGAGGAGCTGGCGCTGCCCGACGACGTGCGGGCGAAGGCGAACCCGAAGAGCTCGACCGGGCGGCTCGACGTCTTCACGCGGGTGATCACCGACCGCCACCACCGCTTCGACGATGTCCGGGCCGGCTACCGGGGCAAGCTCTACCTGGAGATCGTGCCGCGCTCCTTCGCGATCCAGGTGAAGACCGGGCTCTCGCTCAACCAGCTCCGGCTTGCCCGCGGCGACGTCCGCCTCGGCGACGAGGACATCCGCCACCTCCAGGCCGAGTTCCCCCTGCTCTACCTCGACTCCCATGCCCTGCGCGAGTCAGAGCTGGCCGTCGCCGACGGGCTCTTCCTCAGCGTCGACCTCTCGGGGCCGGGCGACCGCGTCGTCGGCTACCGGGCGAAGAAGAACAGCCTCCCGGTCGACCTCTCCCGGATCCGCGCCTACCGCTGGACCGACTACTGGGACCCGGTCTACCCTGAGCCCGGCGGGCGGATCGTGCTGGAGCCGGAGATCTTCTATCTGTTGCTCTCCGCCGAGGGGGTCTGCATCCCGCCGCAGATCGCCGCCGAGATGATGGCCTACGACCCGACCGCCGGCGAGCTGCGCACCCACTACGCCGGCTTCTTCGACCCCGGCTTCGGCTACGACCCGGCCGGCGACCGCCACGGCAGCCGCGCCGCGCTGGAGGTGCGCGCCCGCGACGTCTCCTTCATGGTCGAGCACCGCCAGCCGGTCTGCAAGCTGGGGCTGGAGCGGATGGCCGCCCCAGCCGAGCGCCTCTACGGCGCCAATCTCGGCTCCAATTACCAGGGCCAAGTGACGATGCTGAGCAAGCACTTCGAGGAGCAGACGGCGGGCGGCGGGCAGGCGGAGTAGCCCACGCCGCCAACTAGGATTCGAGGCGATGAGCGAGCGGATTTGGCAGGTCTATCTCTCCGGAGAGATCCACTCCGACTGGCGCGAGCGGATCGAGACCGGAGCGCGCGAGGCGGCGCTGCCGGTCGCCTTCTCGGCGCCGGTCACCGACCACGCGGCCTCCGACGACGCGGGGGCCGGGACGCTGGGGGAGGAGGACGATGCCTTCTGGCGCGATCACAAGGGCGCCGGCGTCAATGCGATTCGCACCCAGACGCTGATCCGCGCCGCCGACATCGTCGTCGTCCGCTTCGGCGACAAGTACCGCCAGTGGAACGCCGCCTTCGATGCCGGCTACGCGGCCGCCTTGGCCAAGCCGATAGTCACCCTCCACGACACCGACCTCGACCACGCCCTGAAGGAGGTGGACCGCGCCGCCCCGGCGACCGCGCGCACCGCCGAGCAGGTGGTCGATGTCCTTCGCTACGTGATCCGCGGCGAACTGCCCTAGCCGCCAAGGGCTCAGCGAGCGGGTCCTGTCACGGGGAGGGGGCCTGCGGGCGGGCGCAGGGCGTCCGTTCTCGGCCCCCTCCCGCGCCACCCGCCCGAGGAGCCGCTGGGGCGGACGGCTGCTGCTGCTCAATTGCTGCGGGCATCCGACGTAAGTGCGAACATATGTTCGATGCGATGGGACGAGCAGAGAGTCGAGCGGGATCTACGACTGCCGGGAGTGGGCGACGGAACCGTCGTGAGGACCTTCGATGCGCCCGAGGCGATGGGGATCAACTTCCATGAGGTTCGGGCCCGGTCGGCGCTGAACCGGGTGCCGGGAGCGCGGTACGGGTTCCGCTACACGATCAATCCGTACAGGGGATGCACCCATGCCTGCATTTTTTGTTTTGCTCGAAAAACTCACACTTTTCTCGACTTCGACGCGGGGCGGGACTTCGAGCGGGAGATCGTGGTCAAGGTGAACGTGCCGGAGGTGCTGCGGGCGGAGCTGGCTCGGCCGAGCTGGAAGCGGGACCTGGTCGCGCTGGGGACCAACACCGACCCCTACCAGTGGGTCGAGAGCCGCTACCGGATGATGCCCGAGATCCTCGCGGCGCTGGAGGAAGCCGACACACCGGTCTCGGTGCTGACCAAGTCGCCGCTGGTCATGCGCGACATCGATCGGTTCGAGCGGATGGCGCAAAAGGATCTGCCGGTCTCGGTCAACCTCTCCGTCCCGACCCTCGACGAGAAGGCCTGGCGGGCGACCGAGCCCCATACACCCAGCCCCAGCGCCCGCCTCGACGCCGTCGCCGAGCTGCGCCGCCGCGGCATCGACTCCGGCGTCCTGATCGCCCCGTTGATGCCGGGCATCAACGACACTCCCGAGCAGGTCCAGCCGATAGTCGATCGCGCCCGCGAAGCCGGCGCCACCTTCCTCGGCGGAGTGGCCCTCCACCTCAGAGACGAGGTCCGCGACGTCTTCTTCGCCTGGCTGCAAGCCAAACGCCCCGACCTGATCCCCCGCTACGAGAAGCTCTACCCCGACGGCCGAGCCTACATGCGCCCCCCGGAACGCAACCGCGTCAGCAGCGTCGTAAAAGGCTGGAGACGGGGTCGCGCTGAATGGGAGCCCCCCAGCGAGGCGAATTCGACTGCTCCAAGCGATCAGGGCTCCCTGTTCTGAGGCGAGGCATCTCCG
>DATMRN010000211.1:0-4216 GCA_035566275.1 Solirubrobacterales bacterium
GAGTTGAAGTTGTAGAGCCACTTCGGGTAGCGGCCGAGGATCACCACGGCGACCCAGGCAAAGAGGTGGGTGAAGATGACGAGGATCAGGTAGACGTAGAGGACGATGATCCACGGGATCGCGAGGATCACCCGGAAGAAGGTCGTCCACCGGTTCGGTGTCGGGTTGAAATCGGCTTCGTAGCTGATCGGGTACATGGCTTCCTCTCCGTTGGACGTGACTGCCTCGACCGCGCCGCCAGCCTACCCTCGGCTTCGGCGGGAGTCCACCCGTCCCTGTCAATAACCTGTCGAGCCCGATGGCCCCACAGACCTCACAGATTCCCGGTGGGCTCAAGCCCACAGACGGGCGCTTCGGTTGTGGTCCGTCCAAGGTGCGCCCAGAGGCGTTGGCCAGGCTCGCCGAGCAGTCCGCTCTGATGGGCACCTCGCATCGCCAGGCGCCCGTGAGGGACCTGGTCGGCCGCATCCGGTCCGGCCTCGGTGAGCTCTTCGGCCTGCCTGACGGCTACGAGGTCGCGCTCGGCAACGGCGGCACGACGGCGTTCTGGGAGGCCGCCGCGACCTCGCTGGTCCGCGACCGCGCCCTTCACCTGACCTACGGCGAGTTCTCGCAGAAGTTCGCCAAAGCGACTGCGGCCGCGCCCTTCCTCGCCGATCCGATCGTGGTCGAGGCCGACCCCGGCGACGCTCCGGCGCCCGTGGCCGACCCCACCGCCGACGTGCTCGCCTGGGCCCACAACGAGACCTCGACCGGGGTCATGGTCGAGGTCCGCCGCCCCGAGCGCTCCGGCGACGCGCTCGTCCTCGTCGACGCCACCTCTGGAGCCGGCGGCCTGCCGGTCGACGTGGGCCAGGCCGACGCCTACTACTTCGCGCCCCAGAAGGCCTTCGGCGCCGACGGTGGTCTCTGGCTGGCGCTGCTCAGCCCGGCGGCGATCGAGCGGATCGAGGAGCTCGACGGGACCGACGACCGCTGGCAGCCCGCCTTCCTCTCGCTGTGGACGGCGATCGAGAGCTCGCGCAAGAACCAGACCTACAACACGCCGGCGCTGGCGACCCTGCTGCTGCTCGCCGACCAGGTCGAGTGGATGCTCGCCGGCGGCGGGCTCGACTGGTGCGTGGAGCGGACCACCGCGTCGTCGGGACACCTCTACGGCTGGGCTGAGAGCACCGATTGCGCCTCGCCGTTCGTCGCCGACCCCGCCAAGCGCTCGCTGGTGGTCGGCACGATCGACTTCGACGACTCCGTCGACGCGGCGGCGCTGGCGGCGGCGCTGCGCGCCGACGGCATCGTCGACGTCGAGCCCTACCGCAAGCTCGGCCGCAACCAGCTGCGGATCGGAATGTTCCCGGCGGTCGAGCCCGCCGACGTCGAGGCGCTCACCGCCTGCGTCGACTGGGTGGTCGAGAACGTCGAGGGGGTCGCCCGGTGAAGGTCCTGGTCAAGGAGAAGATCGCCGACGCCGGGGTCGACCTCCTGCGGGCCAACTTCGATGTCGACCTCGGCCTCGAGATGTCGGACGATGAGCTGCGCGAGGCGATCGCCGCCTACGACGCGATCCTGATCCGCTCCGCCACCAAGCTCACCGCGGAGCTGATCGATCGCGCCGAGCGCCTCAAGGTGATCGGCCGCGCCGGCACCGGGGTCGACAACGTCGACATCCCGGCCGCGACCCGGCGCGGGATCATCGTCGCCAACGCGCCGGAGTCCAACTCGGTCGCCGCCGCCGAGCACACCCTCGCCCTCGCCCTCGCCCTCTTCCGCAACATCCCCCAAGCTCAGGCCACCTTGGTCGCCGGCCGCTGGGAGCGCTCGCGCTTCAAGGGCGCCGAGCTGTACGGGAAGACGCTCGGGGTGATCGGCTTCGGCCGGATCGGCCAGCTCGTCGCCAAACGCGCCCAGAGCTTCGAGATGGACGTCGTCGCCTTCGACAAGTTCGTCTCCGCCGAGCGCTTCCGCGAGCTCGGAGTGGACGGGGCGGGCAGCGTCGAGGAGGTCTTCGAGCGAGCCGACGTGATCACCGTCCACGTGCCGAAGACCCCGGAGACGGTCAACCTGATCGACGCCGGGGCGATCGCCACGATGAAGGACGGGGTGCGGATCGTCAACTGCGCCCGCGGCGAGCTGGTCGACCTCGACGCGCTTCTCGCCGGGCTGGAGTCGGGCAAGGTCGCCGGGGCGGCGCTCGACGTCTTTCCCTCCGAGCCCTTCACCGAGCATCCGATCTTCGCCCGCGAGGACGTCGTCGTCACCCCCCACCTGGGCGCCTCGACCGCCGAGGCGCAGGACCGGGCCGGGATCGTCACCGCCGAGCAGGTGACGGCGGCGCTGAGCGGCGGCGTCGTCACCAACGCGGTCAACATCGCCGCCGTGCGCCCCGAGGAGATGGAGGCGCTGGCGCCCTTCGTGCCGCTCTGCGAAAAGCTCGGCCGCCTCGCCCAGGGCCTCGGCGGCGGCTCGGTCGACCGCGTCACCGCCGAGTTCCGCGGCCGCATCGCCTCCCACGACACCCGCCTGCTCGGCATCGCCGTCCTCGTCGGCATCCTCTCCGGCAACACCGAGGAGCCGGTCAACCTCGTCAACGCGCCCCAGTTGGCCGAGGAGCGGGGGATCGAGCTGGTCGAGACCAAGGACTCCAGCGCCGAGGACTTCACCGAGCTGGTCACCGTGCGGCTGCGCTCCGGCGGCGAGGAGGTCGAGGTCGCCGGCACCAGCGTCGGCCCCCGCAACGAGCCCTACCTGGTCTCGGTCTGGGGGGAGGGCTTCTACCTGCCCTTCGCCGAGCACATCGCCGTCTTCCGCTACGCCGACCGGCCGGGGATGATCGGCCGGGTGGGGACGATGTTCGGCGAGGAGGGCGTCAACATAATCTCCGCCGCGGTCGGCGCGGAGGCGGATGGCGAGCGCGCCGTGATCGCCCTCACCACCGACGCGCCGGTCCGCGAGGAGACGATCGAGAAGATTCTCCAGCTCGACGGCTTCTCGGTCGGTCGCTCGGTCGACCTCTAAGGTTGCTTGATGAAAGCGGTCGTGCTCACAGGGACCGGCGGTCCCGAGGCGATGCAGGTGCGGGAGATGCCCGACCCCCCGGTCGGCCCGGGCGAGGTCCGGATCGCGGTCAGAGCGGCGGGGATCAACTTCGCCGACACGATGGCCAGGGTCGGCCTTTACCCCGATGCGCCGAAGCCGCCCTGCGTGCTCGGTTATGAGGTGGCAGGCGAGATCGAGTCGGTGGGGGAGGGCGTGAGCGGCCACAAGGCCGGCGACCGGGTCGTCGCGGGCACCCGCTTCGGTGGGCAGGCCGAGCTGGTCACCGTCCCCGAGACCCAGGCGCTGCCGCTGCCGGAGAGGCTCAGCTTCGAGCAGGGGGCCGCCTTCCCGGTCAACTACGGCACGGCCTACGCCGCCCTCGTGGTGATGGGCGGGCTGAAGCCTGGCGAGCGCGTCCTCATCCACGCCGCTGCGGGGGGCGTCGGCATCTCCGCCACCCAGATCGCCCGCAACATCGGCGCCGAGGTTTTCGGCACCGCCTCGCCCGCCAAGCACGACGCGATCCGCGCCCAGGGCGTCCAGCACGCGATCGACTACCGCGCCAAGGACTTCGAGGCGGAGGCGATGCGGATCACCGGCGGCGAGGGCGTCGACGTGGTGATGGACGCCCTCGGCCCGACCTCGTTCCGCAAGGACTACCGGCTGCTGCGCCCGGGCGGGCGGCTGGTCATGTACGGGCTCTCGGAGGTGACGAACGAACGCGGCCGAGACCTCCCCGCGACGCTGAAGAGCCTGGTCAAGATGCCCTTCGCGACGATGCCCTGGTGGAAGAGCCTGCCGGTGATGAACGAGAACAAAGGGGTCTTCGGCCTCAACATGCTGCACTGGTGGGACCGCGAGGGCAGCCTGGATCGCCTCACCGAGCCGCTGATGGAGGACCTCGCGGCAGGCCGCCTCGAGCCCGTCGTCGCCGAGGCCTTCCCCTTCGAGCGGGCCGGCGATGCCCACCAGTTCATCGCCGAGCGCCGCAACGTCGGCAAGGTCGTGTTGTTCCCGTCCTAGGCGCCTCGGTCATCCGCCACCAAGGCGGATGAGAACCTGCTTCAGCGTGCGTTCCCGCACTGCGATGCGGAAGCGTACGCTAAGCTCGGGGCACCGAATGGCCCGTCGCTTCGACAGCCTGGCGCTTCTCCTTCTCCTCCCCCCTCGGGGGGAATAGCGC
>DATMRN010000212.1:0-32255 GCA_035566275.1 Solirubrobacterales bacterium
GCTGATGGGCGACGTCGGCACCGGCAAGACGACGCTGGCGATGCTCGTCTCCAAGGCGGCGCTGCAGGATAGCCGCTCGGTCGCGATCTACTCGTTGCCGAAGCTCCTTGCCCGGATCCGCCGCACCTACGACTCCGAGCCCGGTGGCGACTCCTACCTCTCCTTCTTCGAGCGCCTCACCTCGGTCGACCTGCTCCACATCGACGACCTCGGCGCTGAGAAGCGCTCGGACTGGGTCCTGGAGCAGCTACGCGCTGGTCAACGAGCGCTACGAGTCCCAGCGCTCGATGCTCGTCACCACCAACCTCGACCAGCAGCAGCTCGAGGAGCAGATCGGCCCGCGCACGGTGTCGCGCCTGGTCGAGATCTGCGGCGACCCCCTCCCGCTCTTCGGACCGGACCAGCGCGTCCAGGCACGCGCGGTCGGCGAGTAAACAAGGCACAATCCCTCGGTCATGCCTGGCGTGGTGATAGTGGGCGCTCAGTGGGGCGACGAGGGTAAGGGCAAGGTCACCGACCTGCTCGCCGAGCGCGCCGAGGTGATCGTGCGCTTCCAGGGCGGCAACAACGCCGGCCACACGATCGTCCGCGACGGGGAGGAGTTCAAGTTCCACCTGATCCCCTCCGGCATCCTGCATTCCGACAAGACCTGCGTGATCGGCAACGGCGTGGTGCTGGACCCGCGCATCCTGCTGGAGGAGATCGACGGGCTGCGCCGCCGCGGGGTCGACGTCGGCAACCTGCGGATCTCCGCCAACGCCCACCTGATCATGCCCTACCACGTGCTGCTCGACACGGCGGGGGAGACGAAACTCGGCAAGCTCTCGATCGGCACCACGCGGCGGGGGATCGGGCCCTGCTACGCCGACAAGGCGCTGCGGCTGGGCATCCGCGTCCAGGACCTGCTCGACGAGAAGATCCTGCGAACCAAGATCCGGGCGGCGCTGGAGCCCAAGCAGCAGGCTCTGCGCGAGCTCTCGGTGCAACGGCGCAAACTGCGCAAGGAGGCCGGTGAGGAGCCCGCCAAGGGGGCTGCCGAGCAGGCCATCGACGAAGTCCCGGACCCCCGCCTCGACCTGCACACGATGACCGAGGAACACGTCA
Organism: Solirubrobacterales bacterium; assembly: GCA_035566275.1. Classification (GTDB taxonomy): domain Bacteria; phylum Actinomycetota; class Thermoleophilia; order Solirubrobacterales; family 70-9; genus DATMRN01. The sequence goes on from DATMRN010000212.1 coordinate 1,105, forward strand.
GCTACGGCCACCGGCTCGAGCCCCACATCGCCGACACCGCCCGGCTCTGCTGGGACGCGCTGGACGCCGACCGCACGGTGATCTTCGAGGGCGCCCAGGCAACCCTGCTCGACCTCGACCACGGCACCTATCCCTTCGTCACCTCCTCGAACCCGATCGCCGGCGCGGCCTGCGTCGGCGCCGGGGTCGGCCCCACCGACATCGACGAGGTCTGGGGCATCGCCAAGGCCTACGCGACCCGGGTCGGCGCCGGCCCGTTCCCGACCGAGCTGCACGACGAGGTCGGCGAGCGGATGCTGGAGCGCGGCCACGAGTTCGGCACGACGACCGGGCGGCGACGGCGCTGCGGCTGGATGGACCTGGTCGCGCTGCGCTACGCGGTCCGCCTCAACCGGATGAGCGCGCTGACGATCACCAAGCTCGACGTGCTGAGCGGGATCGACCCGCTGCGGGTGGCGGTGCGCTACCGCTCCAAGGAGGGCGCGGTGCTCGACAGCTTTCCCTACCACCAGTCGATCCTCCACTCGGCCGAGCCCGAGTACGAGAGCCTGCCCGGCTTCGACGCCGACATCACCGGCTGCCGCAGCGAGGCGGACCTTCCGCGCGAGGCGCGCGACTACCTCCGCTTCATCGCCGACTCGGCCGGCGTCCCGATCCGCCTGGTCGGCGTCGGGCCAGACCGCGAGCAAGTTGTCTGGATGACCGGCTGAAGCCAGGGACGGCGAGGTACAGAGGTCGCGGTTTTTGGCTCTCTGCTCTACAGTTTTGGGGTGGCCTCCGGTAGACGCGCAGCCAAGGTGAATGAGCGGCTGCCGCGAGGGAGACACGGCTTGCCGCGGGAGGCGGTGACCGAGTCCCAGCGCAACCGCATCCACCAGGCGATGATCGAAGTCGTCTCCGAGCGGGGCTACCCCGATACGCGCGTGGTCGACGTGATCGGCGTCGCGGGAGTGTCGAGAAAGACGTTTTACGAGCTGTTCGACAGCAAGGAAGACTGCTTCCTGGCCGCCTACGACGTGCTGCTGGGGAATCTGCTGAGCGACACGGCCGGGGGCTTCGAGTCGAAGCCCGGGGCGCCCTGGGCGGAGCGCGTGGCGGCGGGCCTGGGGGCGCTTCTCGATCACCTGGCCGAGCACCCCGACGAGGGGCGGTTCGCGATCGTCGAGGTGCTGGCGGCGGGGCCGAAGGCGCTGGCGCGCCGGGACGCGGCGCTGCGGCAGTTCACCGGGTTCCTCGATGCCGGGCGCGCGGAGACCTCGGTGGAGCTGCCCGGGATCACCTCGCTGTCGCTGGCCGGCGGGATCAACGAGCTGCTCTACAGCGAGATCCTGCACGGGGCTGCGGCGCGGCTGCCGAGCCGGCTGCCGGACCTGATGTTCTGGGTGACGCTGCCGTTCCTGGGGGCCGAGGGAGCCGCCGCGGAGCGCGAGCGGACCCGGCTTTCGATGCTGGAGCGCTAGCTCGGAACTTGTTAAGGCGCTCTTTTCTGTGAATGGCTGGGTTTATTTATTAGCCGATGCTGGTACTTTGGCCCCTGGAGGGATAAGCCAAAGCTTTCAATGGCCGGGGCTCGGGACGGGCAGGCCAAAAAGGAGAGATATAAGGACATGCGCAAGCATTTGACGTTGATATTCGCTCTGGGGGCCGTGATCGCGGTCACCGTGGCCGGAGTGGCGCTCGCCGCCGGCGAAAAGCCGGAAGTCATCCGGTTCGGGAACCTGGTCTTTACGATCAACGGCGGGGTCACGCCGAAGGCGCTGCCGAAGAACAAATTTGCGCCGATCAAGCTGAACGTGAGCGGCGGGATCGCCACCGTCGACGGCTCCCAGCCGCCGGCCCTGAAGGAAGTCATCGTCGACACCGACAAGAACGGCATGATCGAACCCAAGGGCGTGCCGACCTGCACATCCGGCAAGCTCCAGGCGCAGGACACCAAGCACGCCGAAGCTGCCTGCAGGAGCGCCATCGTCGGCAAGGGCAAAACCACGGTGCGCGTCGCGTTCCCCGAATCGACGCCGTTCAACGCCACCGGACCGCTGGTCGTCTTCAACGGCGGCCTCAAGGGCGGCGTGACGACGCTGTTCATCCATGCCTACGTGGCCGTGCCGACCCCGACCGCGATCGTCACCACGGTCAAGATCACGAAGGAGCACAAGGGTCGCTTCGGCACGCACTCGGTCGCTTCGGTTCCGGTGATCGCCGGCGGCAGCGGTTCGCCGACCAGCTTCAGCCTCGCCATCAACAGGCCGGGCTACCTGCTGGCCAAATGCCCCACCGGTAACTTCGTCGCCCAGGCTGAAGCCATTTTCCGCGACGGGACCAAGGTCAAGGGCGGCATCGTCCGCAAGTGCACGCCGAAGGGCTGAGGGGGGAGCCTCGCCGTTCGACGCACGGGAGGCGCGGCGGAAAGTCGCGCCTCCCAAGTCTTTCCTCAGGACAGGCAAGGGACAAGAAGGGCGGCCAAACGGGCCGCCCTTCTTCATGCCCGGAAACCGGGCGTTCGGCTTCCGCGATCATCCTGACCGAGCGTGACGACGAGCGCTGATGCTCTACCTCGACGCGAGCGCGCTCGTCAAGCGCTACGTCGAGGAGGAGGGAAGCGAGGTCGTGCTGGAGGCGATGGATACTTACTGCGAACGCTTGGTCGATGTGCCGAATCGGCTATGCGGAGACAGTCCGCGCCGTCGCCCTGGCGGGAGGCCGAAGCGCCGTCAAGAGGGTCGAGCGAGACTGGCTCGCCTTCGACGTGATCGAGGTCGACCGCGCCGTCGCCGAGCACGCGGCGGAGCTGGCCCCTCTGCATGCGCGAGTTTGGCTCTTCTGGATGCCGCCATGGTCAACGTGATGACCCAATGCAGCCCTGTTACCGCAGCGTCAGTGTGTCTGGCGGTTCAGTACCCGCGTCCCGAATTGTAAAGACGTTATTGGCGACCCGCGCTGTCGCCACGGCTCCGTGGGTGTGCACCAGCGCCTTGTGGACTCGATCAGGAACCACTCCGACAATGAGTCGGGTGCCACGCATGCCTTGCGGACCTACTTCAGGAAGTGAGGTTACGGCGACTCCGCTTGCGAGGGCCTGCCTTGTAGTTGCACACGTTGCGCTTGCAATACGAAGGCTTATTTGCTCCACAATGCAAAGATGTCCGTTCCCGGGAACGGCCCAAAAGTCACGGTGTGCGGCTACAGGCAGTCGATGAGCGAGCGACCAGTTCATGCCCTGAACGGGTCTTCGCAAGAGCCTTGTTACCTTAACAGGGAGATCCTCGGGAGGTGTGCGAAGTAATGCAAAATTCGCAACTTGCTGCGGTTCTACGTATTGGACCACGGCGACTGAGATGGGACTCCCCTTTGTGGAGTTGCTAGGTCGCAGATAGGTCGCATGGTTTAGCGCTGTCGTTGGCGGCTGGCTGTCCCACAGGATCCACCAGAGACCGAAAGTGCCGATGAGAACCGACGCAAGCAGGCCGGCACCGAGGCGCCGGCCTGCTTGCGAGTAAACCTTATCCATAGCGCAGCATCAACCTTGCGTGATTGATTTAGCTGAGCGGCTGCTACCAGATTTCCTTGCCGCTGATGTGGGCACTGGCGCCGGTGGTGTTGTTTCGAACGATCCCCTTCAAATTTCGTTCGTAACCGAGGTAGAGAAATTGTTCGCCTTCGGGGCCGAAGGTACAATGCCAAGAGGTGACAAGTCCTTCCGATGTGTTGAGTGCGTCTACACAAGCGCTGTGCTCATGGGAATATACCCACACACCGCCAAGGAATGCCCGCACCGTCGACTTGCATCGGTCTCCAGCCTGCCCGTACGGCGCAGCCCAGTAGTTGGTGCAGAAGTTTTGTTCGATAGCACTGGCTTTCGAAATAGGTCCGGCCGAGAGCCAGATGGATGTGAGCAGAGCGAACATGCAGGTAGTAAGCAACAGTACTCGAGTTGTACCCTTTCCACCAGCGAACGCTCCGTATGTCTGCGTTCTACTCATTTCGTTCTCCTAGTGATAGATGGTTAACACGTCGATCAGGTTGTGGGAGAACTCTAAAATGTTCTAAAGAACTTTTGCAAGTCGAGTGGACGGATGGTTGATGTCACCCGAAAGGAAGTTTGATGCTGGTCAACGTCAACCTTCCTCGCCGCACTGGCCGCATCTATGAGACCTTTATGACCACGGACTTCTGATCAGGCCAATGGAGAGACGGAGGCAGGGTAGTCGCTCGCAGACGTATGCTTGTACGAACAATCCCGGGGCGAGGAGGCTACGAAGTACTGGATTTATGCCGGCCACCGCCGGCCCTACCCCGCCCCCACGACAGACGCTGATTCCTACTTGCCCTGCTGTTCGAAGGCGTGCTGGTAGGTGGTGGGGGAGCCGGGTTTGCCGATCGGGTTGAAGGGGGCCTGCTGGGTGCAGCCCGGAGCTGGGAGCGTAGCGGTGTTGGTCTGTTCGGCGAAGGCGTATTTCTTGAGGCGGTTAAAGAAGTCGGTAGCTTTTTTGACATCGCCTTCGGTGCGTTCGTTGAAGGCGGGTTCGTTGGGGGTGTTGGGGTTGAGCGAGGCGGTGACCCCGGAGCTGCACTGGCGGGTCTCGAAGCTGGGCAGCCCGCTGGCGACGTTGTTTGCAAAGAGCGGCTGGCTGTAGGCGCTGGCCCGGTTGGTGGTGAGGCGGCGCTTGAAGGTGGAAAGCGCTTCCGGGTTGAGCGGCCCCATCGCACGCAAGTAGTGGATCTTTTCGCCTTTTTCGTTTTCGATCGGCAGGACCGCGTGGCTCGCCGCGGCCAAATTGGCCATCACCCCGGTGATCTCGTGCTTGTAGAGACCGAGGCCGGCGAGGATCGGGTTGAGGTTGCGCAGGAAGGGGTCGAGTGCGCGCAGGAACGGCGGGAACTGGTCGCGGAAGAGCTTGCGCAGGGCCGGGAAGGCGGTCGGGGCGCGGGCGATCACCGGGGCGAGGCCTTCGAAGAAGCCCTTCGCCTGCGGGGCCAGGTTGGAGAAGGCGATCAGGGTCGGGGAAAGCTGTTCGGCGGCGGGGACGAGCTGGCGCATCAGCGGGTCGGCGTCGAGCGCGAAGGTTTTGAGGCGGGCCAGGGTCGCCTTCGACTCGTCGAGGAAGGTCGGGAAGGCGCGGAAGAGAGCTTCGATGTCGCGGTCGCGCCGGGCGGTGGTCTGGAAGACCGTGTTGGAGTTGCGGATCAGGCTGGCCAGCTCTCCCTGGCGGCCGCGCAGCGCCTCCAGGGCGACGGCGCCGTTGCTGAACAGCTGGCGGACCGCGAGGCGCTGGGTGTCGAGGACGCGGAAGAGCCGGTCGAATTCGGTGAAGGTCGGGTTGAGCTCGCCCAGCGCGGTGGAAAACGCTTCGCCCTGGCCGCCGATCGCGACGGCGGCTTCCTGCTGCCAGGACTGGAAGGCGGCGCGCGTCTTGGCGTTGAAGGTGCGGAAGATCTCGTCGAGCTGGACCGACTGGGCGACGTGCGCGGTGGGCAGGGTGGCTCCGTCGGCGAGCTTCGGGCCGTTGCGGTCGCCGGGAGTGAGTTCGACGTAGGTCTCGCCGAGCAGGGTCTTGGTGCGGAGGATCGCCCGCGTCGACTCCGGCAGCGGCGCGTACTTGTCGTCGATTTCGAGCGTCGCCAGCGCCTGCTTGCGGTTCGGCGCCAGAGCGATGTCGTGGACTTTGCCGATGTTGACGCCGGAGACCCGCACGTCGGACTGTTCGGCGAGCTGGGTCGCCTCGTCGAAGGGGACCTTGACCTCGTAGGATTTCGCCTTGAACGGGGTCGGCCCGCCGAAGGTGACCCAAAGGAAGAGCAGGATGCCGAAGCAGGACAGCGCGAAGCCGGCGATGACGAGGAGCTGGGTTGTGCTGGGCGCGCGCTTGCTCATAGGTGAGAGTGGGGCCCGCAGCCGGAGCCCGGTATTTCGGGATCTGCAGGGATTTCGGGTAGGTCTTTGGGGCGCGGAACGCGGGCGGCTTGGAGGAGCGTCTTGAGGAACGGCCTGACTTCGGCGAATCCGTAGGCGAGATTGGAGGCGTTGCAGGAAATCATGACGAGGCCGCGCTGTACCGGACCGCCTGCGTCCTGCAGGTTGAAGTCGGCGTTGAGGTCGTGGTTTAGCCAGGGCAGGTAGAAGAGGTAGCTCTGCTTCGAGCCCTTCGGCTTGAAGGCAAGCTCGTTAAAGAAGGTGTTGAGGCCGCCCAGCGATTCGCCGAAGCCGGTCACCGTCTTCTTCAGCGCGCCGGAGCCTTCGTTGGCGTGGGTGAGCACTGGGCGGATCTGGCGGGTGAAGGGCCGGATCTGGTCGCGGATCGGCGCCGTGGTCTGCTTGAAGAAGCGCTCGGTGGCGGCGAAGGCCGGGGTCAGCGCCTGCGCCTGCGGGATCAGGCCGAAGAGGGCCGGACGGGCGACGGTGGAGAAGCGGTTGGAGCTGGCGAGGCCGGCCTTCGCGACCTGGAGGGTGGCCGGGAATTCGCGCAAGGCGGCCTGGATCGATTCCTGCTGGTTGGCGAAGTTGCCCAGCGCGGCGTTCGAGGAGGTGACGAAGCGCCGGATCTCGGAGTCGTGGCGGCCCAGTTCGGTGGTGAGCAGAGAGAAGTCGTGGATCGCCCGGGCGAGCGCGACGTGGCGTTTGGCGACGGCGCCGTTGAGTTTGGCGATGTAGTGGGCAAAGGGCTGGAGGCGACGGAAGGCGCCGGAGAGCTGGCGCCCGTGGCCGCCGATCCCCTGGGCGCCGCCGGCGAGCAGCAGCTGCAGGTACTGGCGGGTGTCGCCGTCGAGGGTGGCGAGGAACTGATCGAAGTTGACGTTCGGTTCGGTGCGGGAGAGGGGGATGTTGGCGCCGTTTTCGATATGTCCCCTGCCGCTCCCCGGGTCGACCTCGACCACCATGTCGTTGAGGTTGGTCTTCGGCCGCAGCAGCAGGGTCGCGTTGTGGTGGATCAGCTGCATGTACTTGGGCACGATTTCCATGCCGACGACGGCGTGGCCGTCTTCGAGGTTGACCGAGGCGACTTTGCCGATCTGGATACCGGCGATGTCGACCGCCTGGCCCTGCCCGGGGGTGACCGCCTGCGCGGTTGTGAACTCGGCGCTGATGTGCTCATAGGTTTCGCCGACGAAGGGCAGCCAGGAGGGCAGCGAGGCCTTTTGCTGGATGAAGATGCCGAGCATCATCGCGATGCCGAGCACGGTGAGGACGACGATCGCGATCGTGTCTTTGCCACGGCCGCGGGCCTGGCGGCCGAGCGAGGCGCGGAAGTGCTTGAAGCGGCTTTTCTCGGGGGCGTTCTCGCTCATGGGCTGATCGCCGCAGGATCGGGGGGACCGACCTGTCCCAGCGGCCCGTTGACGTCGGGGACGGGGTTCGTGTAGCAGCGCACGCTCGGCTTAATCGGTGGGCGGCCGCCGAGCTGCGGCTGGGTGCCAAGGGGGGCATCGATCGAATACCCCCAATTGCTTTTCTCGTTTATCAGGTTGCCCTTTGGATTCGGTTCGGTAACCAACTGTGGACCGCCCCCTGCCTGAAGCCTCAGGTAGGGGCCATTGCCGTCGAAGGTCTGCCCAGCGCCGGCGAAGTTGCTGAGGGCGTAGAAGAATTCGCGGTAGTTGGGACCGCCGGTGCTGAAGCGGTCGGCGATCGTCTGGTTGCCGGTCGGCACCAGCACCTTGGTCGTGCAGAGGCTGAGCTGGTTGAGTTGCGGCAGGGCGCTGGCCTTGCCGGCCTGGGCGGCGCCGGCGAAGCCGGGGGTCAATTCGCGCAGCAGCCTCGCGGTGCCGCCCGCCTCCTTGCCGGAGAGCAGCGGGCGGGCCTGCTTCAGCCACGGTTTGGAGGCGCTGATCAGCCCCGGCAGCTCGGCGACCGCGGGGGTCAGCTCGATCGCGTAGGTGCGCAGCGGCGGCAGCGAACGGTTGAGGCTGACCAGCGAGGCGCGGGCGGTCTTCAGGAACGGCGCGAAGCGGTGCACCGTGACCGCGAGGTTGGCCGACTGGGCGGCGAGAGCGCCGGTGAAGATCTCGAAGTTGTCGATCAGGCCCTTGAGGTCGCTCTCGCGGCTGGCGAAGGCGCCGAAGGTGCGCCCGGCGCCGGCGACCAGGCGGGAGAGGTCGTGCTGCTGAGTGCCAAGCAGGGCATTGGTTACCTGGGCGCTGTAGCGGCTGGCCGGGCCGCCGTATTTGAGGGCGCCGTTGAGGCCTTCCGCCCCGGTCTTGCCCTGGACTTCGGGGAGCTGGGTGGCGTCTTCGGCCGCACTCGGCTTGTGGGTGAGCGCTTCGCCGTAGCTCTCCAGCAGGCGGCTGAGGTCGGCGCGGACCGGGGACTGCAGCGCCGTGAGGATCTCGTCGAGCTGGACCGCGGTGGAAGTGTGGCTGACCGGGATCGTCGCCCCGCTGGACATTTCCGGGGCGCTGGGGCTGCCGGGGTCGAGTTCGACGAAGAAGTTGCCCTCGAGGAAGATCCGCGGGCGGATCTCGGCGAAGGCGTCGGAGTGGATCGGCCGGCCGGCGCTTTCGACCGTGAAGGTGACGTCGGTGTTGTTGCCGTCGCGGCTGGTCGAGACCACCCGGCCGACTTCGACCCCGGCGATCCGCACCGGCGAGTTGAGGGCGATGTTGGCCGAGTTGGAGAAGGTCGCCTTCAGCTCGTACCCGTAGCTGGTGAAGGGGACGTGCCCGGTGAAGGCAAGGTAGGGCCCGATCGTGAAGATGAGGATGAAGATCACCGCGATCAGGGCGTTGCTGGGTCGCCACTTGAAGCGGCGGTCGGTGGCGCCCTGCCTGGTGTCGCGCTCGGGGAGGCGGCTCACTTGCTTCCTCCCTGACCCTTCAGCTGACCGGAGGTCTTTGTGCCGTGATTGCCCGGGACGTTGCCGATCACGGTCTGGCCAGCCTTGTAGCGAACGTTGCCCGCTTCGCACTCGTGTGGCTGGCCCGGAGATGCGGTGTTCGGGTATGGGTTGTAATGGAGGTGGTTTTTGACTTCGGGGCCATTGGCTGGAGCAGACGATGGTCCGCTCTCGGCATTCGGGCCTTCGGGCGGCGTGAAGGAGATGAAGTTGAGCCAGTTGCCCAAGCCATTGCCTCTTTCGGTGGCGCTGGCGAGGTTCCTGAAGGCGAGGGTGAGGTAATTGCAGGTGGTCTGGGCCGGCGCGATGAACTTGATCGCCGGGCCGAGGGTGTGGTTGGTGTCGATCAGCAGGTCGAGCCCGTTGAAGACCCCCGGCGCGTTCTGGAAGGCGAGCAGCGCGTCGGCGGTCGGCGGCAGCTGGGCGTTGAGGACCGGCGAGGCGTTGAGGACGGGGATGCCGGCATGCAGGGCGGCGGCGATCGTCGGCGAGGTTTCGGCGAGGGCGTGGGCGCCGGGCTTCAGCGCCGTGAAGAAGCGCTGCGAGTCGTGCAGGAAGGGCCGCAGGACGGGCAGGTCGGCGTTGGCGGCGTCCAGGGTCGGTGGGCTCTTGGAGATCGTTTCCTGGATGAATGGCCGCGAGACGCGGGCAAAGGCGGCGAAGGTGCGGTCGAGGGCGGCGAAGAGGCTGGCCTGGGTCTCGGCCACCGGCGCGACGGTCGCCGAGAGGTCCTCGAGCGCCCGCCAGAAGCCGCCGAAGTTGGTCTGCGGGGCGACGATCGTGCGCAGCACCGGCTGGGCGCTGACCACCAGCCGCCGCAGGGAGCCGAACGCTTCGTTGATCTGCGGTCCGCGGCCGGCCAGCGCGTTGCCGAAGCCGGCCAGGTTGCGGCGGATCGCCACCCGGGTCTTTTCGTCGAACATACCGAAGAACTGGTCGATGTCGACCGGTTCGGGGCGCGCCGCGGAGACCGGGATCGTTTCGCCCGCGGCGAAGCCCTTGCGGGAGTTTCCGGGGACGATCTGCAGGTACTTGAGGCCGAGCGCCGACTTCGGCCGGATTATCATCGTCGAGTCGCTGGGGAGCGGTTCGACGCTCTTGTCGAGGCTGAGCGAGAGCTTGGCGGCGACGCTGCCGTCGCTGCGTTGGACGGGGACGACCGACTTGACGATGCCGACCCGGACGCCGCCGATCCGCACCTCGTTGCCCTTGACCAGCGCGTCGGCGTTGGGAACTTCGGCGTTGAGGTTGTAGGTGGAGACGAAGGGCAGCCCGTTGTTGGCGTTGTAGGCGAGGAAGACGGCGACGATTACGACCAGCACGGTGACCGCCCCGACCAGGATCGGGCTGCTCGCGACGCCTGTCAGTCCCCTGCGGTTCCTCATGGCGCCAGCAGGTAGTTGAGAAGTGGGGCGGTGCCCCCGGTCTTGGCGCCGGGGCCAGGCCCACCAGCCTGGCCGGCCTTGGGCGACGGCGACGATTCTGACGCGGAGGCGCCGGCACCAGTCCCACCGGTCTGGCCTTCGAGCTGGTGCTCGAGGCGGCGGTAGAGGTCGGCACTGCTGATCGTCGCCGATGTGACAGCGCCTTCGCCAGTGAAGTTAGCTACGCAGCCACTTTCGGGCTGGACCACATAGTCGACACAGTTGGTCAATGTGACCAGGGTCCGACCGAAGTGCCCGTACTGGTCGAAGCCGTTGAGGGTCGCGGTGGTGTTGTAGATCAGGTCGACCAGGCCGTTCCAGCCTCCGGTCTTTTCGATGTTGACGAAGAACTTGGCGAGGTTCGTGGTCGGGCCGGCGCCGCTCTTGGCTAATTCAGTCGTCTTGCGGACGATCGGGTCGGCTTCGCGCAGCTTCGGGCCGGCGATCGCGCCGCTGGCGCCGAGGCTCTTCAGCGCCACGGTCGAGGCGGCGGAGAACGGGGTCAGGGCCCTGGTCGCGTCGGTCAGCGACGGCGCCGCCTTGCCGAAGTCGGCGAAGACCGGGGTGGCGGCGTCGGAGAAGCCCTGGAGGCTGTGCATCGTCAACCGGAACTGGCGCAGGAAGCGCGGGAACTTGCGCAGCGACGCTTCCAGTTCCGGCCCCCGTTCGGAGCTGGCCTGCCCGGCGGCGCCGGCGTTGGCGAAGAAGCCGGCGACGTGCGCGCGCACGCGCGAGAACGGCCGGAGGATTTCCTCGGAGTTGCTGGCCAGCTTGGCGAGCTGGTTGCGCTGGGCGGAGAGGATGGCGAACAGGCGATCGACGTCGCGCAGCACCGGGTTGGCCCGCTTGACGACTTCTTCGATGTCCTTGCCGCGCCCGGCCAACCCAGCGCCGAGTTCGTTGAGGATGAGGCGGAAGCGCTGCGCGTAGGGAAGGGTTTGGATGTCGTTGATCAGGTCGGGGTCGACGCTGGTGCTGTTGTTCTCCACCGGCAGCAGGTACTGCCCGGCGCCGGGCTGGCCGGAGGGGATCTTTTTCAGCGACGGCGCCGGCTGGGAACCAGGGGCGCGGGGCAGGGTCGGGTTGCAATCGATGAACTTCTCGCCGATCAGCGACTGGGGGCGGATCAGGCAGCCGGCGTCGCTGCGGAAGTCCTGGAAGCCGGGGTTGGTGATTTCCATGACGATGATCGCTTTGCCGGGGATCGCCTGTGGCTTGCCGTTCTTGTAGCTGTCGATCTCACCCGGCATCGAAACGCCCACCGACTTGATTTCGCCGACGTTCGCCCCGGCGACGCGGACCTGCTCGCCCGAGACCATGAAGGAACCGTTGTCGAAGACGGCGCGGACGAGATAGGCGCTGTTGCCGCCCCCGGAGGAGGAGACCAGCACGATCGCCACCACGACCGCGGCCACCAGAGCGCCGATGATCAGCCCTCTTCTCATGGGCCCGGTGGTGCGTCGGCGGGGTTGCATTCGGACGGGGAAACGCCGGCGCCGCCCAGGGGCGGGTCGACGAAGGGGTTGGAGTGGTCAGGAGCGGACTGGGTGGCGCCGCCGGGGCAACGGCGGTGGATTCCGGCCGAGGAGCCGAAGGCTTCGAACTGCTGGCTCGGTTTGATCGGTTCCAGCGAGCCGCTGCCGCTGTTGTAGTTGAAGAGATTGAGGTCGGCCAGCGCCCCGCGGACGTAGTTGCCGTTGCCGTCGTAGTACCCGGAGACCTGGCCGAGCTTGCCGAACCCGTTGAAGATGTCAGGCGTGTAGGCCCGGGCGAAGTCGAGGTTCGGCTGGAAGGCGGCGATCGCCTGCTGGGAGTTGGGGAAGGCCCTGGCGGCGCGCTGCTGGACGGTGGGCAGCGCGGCGAGCAGTTCGCCCGCGTCGTTGGCCTTGCCGGGCTTGCGCACCGTGAATCGCAGGTTTTCGAAGAGGGGGACCGCTTTGGAGAGGACCGGGCGGAGTTCGGCGAGGAAGGGAGCCAGGTTCTTGGTCGCCGGCTTCGCCGTGTCGACCAGCGGTTCGAGGTCGCCGAGGGCGGCGCGGAGGTTGACGAAGGTGGTGTTGCTCTGGCGCAGGACGGGGGGCAGCCGCCGCAGGGTCTGGTCGAGGGCGACGTTCTGGGTGGAGATCGCGCCGAAGGCGGTGTTGGCGTTGGCGATCGCGCTGGAGAGCTGGCCGCCGCGTTCCGACACCGCGGTGGCGAGCCTGCTGGAGCTGACGATGAAGCGCTGGAAGAGGTTCTGGTCGGCGTTCAGCTCGTGTGTGAAGGCGGCGGTGCGGTTGAGCGCCGGGCCGAAGTACTTGTAGGTCTGGTTCGCCTGGTGGCCGACGCCGGCGTAGATTTCCGAGTTGCCCTGGATGAACTGGCTGAGCCCGCGGCGCACCCCGGGCGGGAAAGTGTTGAAGAGCTGGTCGATGTCGACCGGCGTCGTGGTCGAGGCGAGCCCGAGGGTGGCGCCTTCTTCCAGCGCCGGGTTGCTGTTGGGGCCGGGGCTGACCGAGACGTAGTGGTTGGCGACCCCGGAGAGCGAGGTGGCGCGGATCACCGCGGTGCTTCCCTCGTGAAGCTGCTGTTCCACTTCGACGTGGACGCTGGCAAGGTTGTTTTCGGTCAGTTCGATGTTTTCGACCGAGCCGACCGGCGAGCCGCCGATCAGGACCTGGTTTTCGGGGACGAGCTGTCCGGCGTTCTGGAAGAGGAGGTCGTACTTGTAGCCGCCGTTGCCGCTGAACAGGACGACGGCGAGCGCGACGACCACGATCGCGAGGGCAGCGACGACGGCGATGCGGGCGGGGGAGAGCCCCCGGCTGGGCGCCGGGCTTTTCTCCTCGCCTAAGGGATTGGCAGCCACGGATCGTCGCTTGCGGTTCCCCGGCCTCCGACCCGGAAGAACGGCGCCGGAATCGTATCCGAGCCATCCCCGGACAAGCGCGCGCCACGCAGGGACTTAACTGGAATTCAACGCGCTACTCTGGACCCGCGGGACGGTTATGGCACTGGGAGGCGCTTTGGCCAAAGTTCGAACAGAGGAGTAGCCAATGCGCAAACGTCCAACCGCGATCGTGGGCTTGGCGGTAGCCATAGCCACAGCGATCGTTGCCTCGGCCGCGATCGCCGGCCCCACCGTTTCCGGCCCGGACGGCAACACGCAGGCGATCGACGTCAAGCTGTCGCCGACGAAGCTCTCGAAGAGCATGCAGACCCCCGTCACGTTGAACGTGACCACGAAAACGACCACCACGACGGCTGCGAACGGGGTGCCGGTGCCGGCGGTCCAGGCGATCGTCGACTTCGACAAGAACACGAAGCTCTTCACCAAGGGCGTCCCCACCTGCGACGCCGCCAAGCTGCAGAGCACCTCGACCGAAATCGCCCTTCGCGAATGCGGCAAGGCGATGATCGGCGGCGGCAAAGCGACGGCGCTGATCCCGGTCGGCGAAAAAGTCTTCCCCGAGCCGACGACGGTGACGGCATTCAACGGTGTGCCGCAGGGCGGCAAGCCGGTGGTCCTGCTGCACACCTACGGCGTCTCGCCGGTGCAGACGACGATCGTGCTTAACGGCGTCGTCACCAACCTCAACAAAGAAGGCTACGGCCCCCGCCTGACCGTAAGCATCCCGCTGCTGGCCGGCGGAACCGGCGCCCTGACCGACTTCCAGACGTCGATCGGCAAGAAGTTCACCTACAAGGGCAAGAAGCGCAGCTACGTCAGCGCCGAATGCAAGAAGTCGCCGCTGAAAGCGCGTGGCAAATTCGTCTTCAAAGACGGTGAATCCCTGACCGCGTTCTCGACCCAGGGGTGCACGAAGAAGAAATAGGCGCCCGCCGAATCAGACGTTGAGCCGAGGCAGCACGCGCTCCAGGGAGCGCGGCAGCCACCAGACCCTGTCGCCGATCAGCAGCATCAGGGCCGGCAGCAGGACGATGCGGACCACGGTGGCGTCGAGCAGCACCGCGACGGTCAGCCCGATCCCGAGCTGGCTGACCGTCGCGATCGGCGCCCCGGCGAAGGCGATGAAGACGGCCATCATGATCGCCGCGGCGCCGGTGATCACCCTGGCGGTCTTCTCCAGCCCGAACTCGACCGCGGCGGCGTTGTCCCCGTCGCGGTCGTAATGCTCTTTCATCCGCACCAGGAGGAAGACCGCGTAGTCGATCGAGAGGCCGAAGACGACGCCGAAGATCATCGTCGCCCCGACCGCGTCGACGTAGGTCCGGCCTCCCAGCGGCCAGCCGTCGGGCACGTTGAAGAGCAGGGTGAGAATGCCGAAGGCGACCCCGACGGTCGCTAGGTTGAGCCCGACCGCGATCGCCGCGAGCGGTAGGGCGCGGAGGACGAGGACGAGGACGAGGAAGGTGGCCAGCGTGATCGCGGCGATCACGTAGGGGATCCGGGCTCTGGTCACGTGGCTGTAGGTGTTGAGGGTGGCCGCGCCGCCGGCGACGCCCGTGGCCGCGCCCGCTTCCTTCCCCAGGGCCGCGGCATCGCCTTCGAGGCGCTTGTTGAGGGCGATCGAGCCGGGCGAGTTGAAGCTGTAGTGAGAGATCACCAGCAGCGTCGCCGCCTGGCCGCCGTCTTCGAGATCGACCGTTTCCGCGGCGCGTTCGCGCTGCTGCCCTCGCGCCCCGTCGAGCGCGGAGAGGACGAAGTAGCCGGAGTTGAAGATGCCCGGAGTCGAGCGGCGCACCGCGCCGAGGCGCCGCTGGAGCTTGGCGTTGCCGGCGATCACCCGGACGCCGGCGCGGTTCAGCCCAGACTGCAGGGGGGCGGAGCGGCGAAAGCCGTTCGCCAGGTTTTCCTCCAGGGCGGTGGCCCCGCCGGTGAGCCGGGAGACACCGCCGGCCAGAGCCGCGGCGCCGGTGACCAGGCGGCCGAGGCCGCCTTCAAGAGACGACGCGGCGCGAGCGAGCCGCGCCGATCCGTGGGCGAGCTTGTTGCCGCCGCCCTCGATCTTTTCGAGACCGTCGGAGAGGCGTTTCGCGCCCGCCGAGATTTCCTTCAGGTGGATGATTTCCGAGACGAGCGAGAGGGTGACTTCTTTGGCTTCTTCGGCGTCGACGAGCAGCCGCTTCTGCAGTTCCACTAATTCGGTGGGAAGGCCGGCGTAGCCTGGGGCGTATGGCTGACCGCTGACCGGGTCCGTGCCGCCGACCGCCGCCGACGCCTGCCGCACGGCTTCGAGCGCGGGGCCGTAGTGGGTGTCGGTTTTCCCCACGGTCATCGCCAGAAGCTGCTGGAGCGCGGTCTTCAGCTGTTCTTCGGCTGCCTTGGCGGGGGCGATCAGCTGTGGCAGCTTGACGTTGGATTCTTCGTTGAGCGACTTCTGGACCTTGCGCGAGCGCCGCAGGGCGTTGTGGCGCAGGTTGGGGATCAGGTCGTGGGTGCTGAACTTCAACTGCAGGGCGCCGAGGGCGGCCTGGCGTTGAGCGGCGGCGAGGCGCGCGGCGCCGGTGGCGAAGGATTCGAGGGCCGTGACCGCTTTCTTGCTGCCGGCGCCCGCGACGGCGAGGCCGCGGGAGATGGACAGCGCCCCGGTCGCGGCCCTGCCGGACCCCTCGGCGAGCAGGCCGGCCCCGGAGCTCGCCTGCGAGAGGCCGCTCCGCAGCTGGGAGACACCGCCGGCCGCGATGTCGAGGTTACGACCGAGCTTGCCCAGCTGGCCGAGAGGCCCGGTCTTGCCTCCCGAGGCGAGCAGGGCGCTCCCGGTTTCGCGCAGCGGCGCGATCCGGTGGGTGATCTGCCCAGGCCCGATCACCACCTGCACGCTCGGCAACGCCGCGATGCGACGCTGCCAGCGTGTGAGGGCGGCAAGGCGATCGGGTTCGGTGATCGTGCCGTGGTCGGCCGCGGCGACGATCACATAAGGCGCTTCGAAGCCGGGGCCGACCGAGCGCCCGATCAGTTCCGCGTCGCGGCGGGCAGGGTCGTTGTGGGGGAGCTGGGTGACGCTGAACGGGCCGGTCTTCAGACCGATCGCCGGCGCCGCCAGAACCAGGACCACGGCGCCGATCAGGGCGGCGACCGGGGCGGGGCGGCGCAGGGCGGCGTGGACCAGGGTCATCAGTCGCGAGCGCTCCCCGTTGGGAGCGCGGCCGAGACGCCAGCGATCGAGATTGGGGCCGAGCAGGACGAGGATCGGCGGGCCCACCAGCGTCGCGACGAGGACGGTGAGCACGACGACCAGCGCCAGGGTTCCGGCCAGCGAGGCGAGCAGAGCGCCGGGGACGATGAAGAAGGCGACGAGCATCGAGAGCACCAGCGTGCTGCCGGCGAAGACCGTGGTGCGCCCGGCGGTGCGCCGGGTGGCCCAGGCTGCGTCGAGCGGCTCGGCGCCGGCGGCCAGCTCCTCGCGGAAGCGGGAGACCATCAGCAGCGCGTAGTCGACCCCGAGCGCGAGCCCCATCATCGAGCAGACCGTGAGCGCCAGAGCATCGACGCCGACCCAGTGGGTGAGGATGGCGAGCAGGCCGCGCGAGGTGAGGACGGAAACGGCGCCGAACCCGAGCGGAATGGCCGCCGCCACCGGCGAGCGGAAGACGAGCAGGAGGACGAGCAGGAGGATCGGGAACGCGATCAACTCGCCGCGTTCGCTGGCGGCGATCGACTCGTCCTGAATCGACCGTGTGAGAGTGGCGGCGCCGGTCTGCGTGGCGCGCACCGGCGCGTGGATCTTTTCTTCGAGGACGCGGTTGAGCAGGGGCACTTTGTCTTTGACCGCCACGTCGCCGCCGACGTGGAAGTCGGCGAGGATGAGGGCGCGGCGGGGGCTCGGGCGGAGGTTCCCGACTGTGCCGCGGTCCCAAGGAGAAAGCGTCGTCACCTTCGGGTCGCGGCGCAGGGTGCGGATCAGCGCGGGGCCTTGGCGGTCGAGCGCGGGGACGGGACCGCGCAGGAGGATCGCAAAGGGCGCCGTGTCGCCGAAGTGTTCGCGCAGCATGTCGTTGGCGCGCGAGGCCGAGGTGCCGGGGATATCAAGCGTCGCCGGGCTGAGCCTCCCCTCGAGGCCGAAGCCAAAGGCAGCGAGAACGACGATGGCCAGCGCGGCGATGGCCAGCGCCCGCCGGGGGTGCCGCAGCGTCACCGGGGGGCGTGCCTCGCTCTCACGACCAGCGCGCGCACGATCGGCCCGGCCCCTGCTCCTCCTCCTCATAGGCACGGGTGGTAGTTTGGCGGTCCGGGGAGCGGGAAGAGCGAACAGCTGCGGAAGACTCTGTTAAGAACGTAGAAGTGGAGCTTCCGGACCCCCGGCGCTAGCCTGGGTCGAGGGGGCGATTTGAAGAGACACCTGACAATCGGGGCACTCGTGGTGGTTTGCCTCCTGCTCGTGGGGGGAGCGAGCGCGGCGGTCGTCGAGGTCGGCAATCTCGTGCTGCGGGCCGACGGCGGCTTCGAGCCTCTCACGCTGCCCCGCAAGGCCTTCGCGCCGATCGACTTCCAGGGGCACGCCGACATCGCGGCGAAAGACGGAAGCGTGCCGGCCGTCCTGCAGGAGGTCGTCCTCGACTTCGACCGCGACGGGCGGCTGAACACCCGCGGGCTGCCCACCTGCCCGGTGGGTCGAGTCGAAAACGCGACTCCGCAAGAAGCGCGAATGGCCTGCAGGGGAGCGATCGTCGGCACCGGCCATGTCGCCGCGTCGATCGCCCTGCCGGGACAGGCGCTGCTGCATGCCGACTCGCCGCTGACCGTATTCAACGGCGTCCCCCAGCACGGCGACCCGACCGTCATCCTCCACGCACGCACGACGACCCCGGGGGTGCAGACCTTCTCGATCGTCGTGCCGATCGAACGGCGGCTCGGGCCCTACGGCTACCGGGCCACGATCGACATTCCCCCGATCGCCGCCGGCTTCGGCGCCCTCACCCACATCGACGCGAAGATCGGCAGGCGCTACAGCTTCGACGGCCGCAAGCGCAGCTACACCTCCGCCCGCTGCTCGAACGGCATCCTCCAGACCCGCGGCCGCTTCACCTTCGCCGACGGCACGATCATCGACGGGTCCGTGATGAAGCCCTGCAGCGTCCGGTAGCGCCGGAGGCTTCCTATACTTGCCCGCCCGGGCCGTTAGCTCAACTGGCTAGAGCAGGAGACTCTTAATCTCAAGGTTGAAGGTTCGAGTCCTTCACGGCCCATTTCGAACCGCTTAGGGAAGGCTTGAGCCGCTTGAGCCGGAGAGGCCGCCCAGCGGGTTTTTCAGGGCTTCTTTGCCGCTGCCCTTCGTGGCCTTCGCCGATGCCTTTACCTGCTTCTGGAACGACTTTGCCCGCTTGCGGACTTCGGCCAGCTGTTTTTCCACTTCCTTCTTCTGCGACTTGGAGCTGGCCAGGGACTGGGCCCGCTTGCCTTCCTTTTCGCCGCCCGCGAAGTCGAAGGCGAAGTACTTGTAGATCGCCAGGGTGCTGACCGCGCCGAGACTGGGCTGGGCTTCGGCGAAGATCTGCTGGGCCTGGGTCGCCGCCTTGATGTTGGCCTCCGCTTCGGGGCCGGTGGTGGAGGTTTCGGCCAGGCTGAAGAGGGCGCGGGCGGAGAGCTGGGCGACGGACGGGCTGGGGTTGCCGCCGGCCTGCTTCAGGTACCGGCTCCAGGCTTCGCCCGCTTTTTCGAACTGGGTGCGCGCTTCGGGGGTGGTTTCCGGCTGCCCGGTCGTCGGGTTGACTTTGGTCAGCGCGTTGGCGGCGCTGATCCGAGTGCGAGTGAGGGAGAGAAGGAGGCTCGGGTCTTCAGGGCTCTTCTTCAGCTTCCTTTCGGTGGTCGCCGCCTGTTCTTCGAACAGGCTCGCGGCGCTGCTGGTCGAGCTGTTGTTGCCGAGCAGGCCGCCGATGTTGACCGGGCCGACGACAAGGAAGAGGCTGGCGCCCATCAGCAGGGCGAGGATCGCGTAGACGACCCGGACGACGTGTTTGCGCCGCCCTCGGATGTCGAAGACCATCCGCCGCTCACCGCTCTGCGCCATCAGATAACTAGTGCTCCTGGGTTGAGGGCTCCACGATTCCTCCCGCCTTGGCGGGCCGCCCGAAAGCCCGCGCGAGCAAGATACTCAACTCGAAGAGCACGAGGAGCGGGACCATCTCGATCAGCATCGAGATGGGGTCGACGCCGGGCAGCGCGGCGGCGATGATCGAGATGACCAGGTAGGCGTAGCGGCGGTTGGAGCTGAGCTGCTCGACCCTGACGATGCCGAGCCGGGTGACGGCGAGAATCGCCAGCGGCAGCTGGAAGACCAGGCCGCAGGCCAGCATCGTGGTCGAGAAGAAGCTGTAGTAGTCGCGGGCGCGGACCTGGACGTTGAACTGACTGCTGTTGAAGCCGAGCAGGAACTTGACCGCCGCCGGCAGCACTGCGAAGTAGCCGAAGGCGAGACCGGCGAGAAAGAGGACCGGCGCCAGCAGCACGATCGGCAGCACGACCCGGCGCTCGGCGTCGCTGAAGGCCGGCAGGACGTAGGCGTAGAGCTGGTATAGGAGGATCGGCAGCGAGAGGATGATCGCCCCGTAGGCGGCGACCGTGATCGACGTCGTGAAGGGCTCGCTGATGCCGAAGGTGATCAGCTTCTTGTGATCGCCCGGGAGCGGCCCGGAGGCGATTTCCAGCAGGATGTGGTTCTGCCAGAAGCAGAGCGCCAGGGCGACGCCGAAGACGGCGATGCAGACGATGATGCGGGCGCGCAGCTCGTCGAGGTGCTCGACGAGGGAGAGGCGATCCTCGTGGGAGACCGCCCTGACGCGGCGGGGCATCCCCGGGGGCCTCTCAGGTCCGTTTGTCGGAGACGACCTCGGGCTCGGGCTGCTCGTCGGTGGCGGTCGCCGCCGTCTTCGAAGACTCCAGCCGCTTGGCCTCCTCGGCGTCCTCGTCGGGCTTCTCGCCGCTGACGGTGTCGCGGAACTCGCGGATGCCGCGGCCGAGGCTGCTGCCCAGCTCCGGCAGCCGTTTCGGGCCGAAGACCACCAGGGCGATGATCAGGACGACGAGGATCTCCATCGGGCCGATATTTCCAAGCATCGGCTCATGGTAACGCGACAATGCCTTAATCGGATCACCTTTTGCGGCAACTTCGCCTACCCGGTAGTTGGGTTTTGTCGAAGAGTTACGGAAAAGTGCGGATCAAGCGGCTCTTTGGCGGGTTCGATGGTGCAGGGATGAGAGACGCGAGTCGCACCCAGACGAAAACCGCCGCCGGGCTCCACGTTTGCCCGGGCTGCGGGTCGCGACTGGTGCAGCCGACCTGCTGGGAGCAGACCTCCGACCGCACCCACTGGCGGGTCTGGCGCCGCTGCCCCAACTGCCAGTGGAGCTGCGACGGAGTCCACGGCGAGCGGGAGATCGACGACTTCGACGAGCAGCTCGACCTCGGCACCCGGGAGCTGGCCGAGGAGCTGCACGCGATGGAGCAGGAGAACATGCGCTACGTCGCCGACACGTTCGCAGCCGCCCTCGCCGCCGACCTGATCACGGCTGAAGACTTCCGCTAGCTATAGCGCTGAACGACGCCGTCTGCGACCAGCCCCAGCAGCTGGCGCTGTTCGGGGTCGAAGGCCGGAGACTCAAGTTGTTCTTTGGCCCTGGCGACCATCTCGAGGGCCCGGGAGCGGACCTCGTCCAGGGCGCCGGTCGCGGCGATGCGGTCGCAGAGGGCCTCCGCTGTCTTCGCGTCCAGGGAGCGGAGGTCGACTGAGCGAATGCCCGAGTCGGCCTCGGCGGCGGCGATCAGCGGCAGGGTGACGGTCCCGTCGAGCAGGTCGGTGCCGCGCGCCTTGCCGGTGCGCTCCGGGGGACCGGCCACGTCGAGGACGTCGTCGAGCAGCTGGAAAGCGAGCCCGATCCCAGAACCAAATTCCGCCATCTCCTCTGCTCCCGCGAGGACGCGCTCATCATCACCGGAAGTCTCGCGTCCTCGCTCCCGCGTCCGGGGATGGTGGGTGGCAACCAGGCCGAGTAGACAAGCGCACTCGAACAGCTTCGCCGTCTTCAGCCGGCAGCGCTCCAGGTAGCGCTGTTCGGAGATCCCCGTGTCGAAGGCGTCGTGGCGCTGGGCCAGCTCGCCGTGGGCGAGGGCGACGGATGCCTCGCTGAGCAGCTCGACCGCGCGCGCGTCCCCCGCCTCGGCAAGCAGCGCGAAGGCGCGGGAGAAGAGCAGGTCGCCGGCGGCGACGGCGCGGGGGCGGCCGGAGGTGGCGGCGACGGTCGGCTGCCCGCGGCGCAGCGGCGCGTCGTCGAGCACGTCGTCGTGGACGAGGGTCGCCATGTGGACCAGCTCGATCGCGGTGGCGGCGCGAACGGCCGCGCCTCCCCCATTCCCCCCGGCGCAGAGCAGGACCAGCATCGGCCGCAGGCGCTTTCCGCCCGCCGCGAGGGTCGCCGTCGCGGCCTCGGTGAGTGGCTCCCCGTGGCCGGAGCTCAGCTCGCGCAGGCTCGTCTCGACCTCGCCCAGCCGAACCGGCAGCCAGCGGCTCGACGCGTCCAGGACCGCAGTCACCGGCGGCGGGACGGCCGAGCGGCGGGTCACCCTCGGATGCCGCTGTGGATCGCGATGATCCCGCCGGCCAGGACCGTGTAGCGGATGCGCTCCAGCCCGGCGGCGTCCAGCTTGGCCGCGAGGCCGTGAGGGTCAGGGAAGCTGCGGACCGACTCGGGAAGGTAGGAATAGGCCTCGGGGTCGCCGGAGAGGTTGCCCAGCAGGGGCACGATGCGGTCGAACCAGAGCGAGTAGAAGGTCGAGAGCGGCGGTCGCCGCGGCTGGGTGATCTCGAGGATGACGAGCCTGCCCCCGGGACGCAGGACCCGCGCCATCTCCCGCAGGCCGCGGTCGAGGTCGGCGAGGTTGCGGACCCCGAAGCCGACGGTCACGGCGTCGAAGCGACCCGCGTCGTAGGGAAGCTGGAGCGCGTCGGCCCACTCGAAGCGGGCGCCGGGGGCGCCGTCCGGAGCAGCCTTCTCGCGCGCCAGGTCGAGCATCGGCTCGGAGAAGTCGCAGCCGACGACGCGGCCGTCCGGAGCGACGCGGCGGGCCAACTCCAGCGCCAGGTCGCCGGTGCCGCAGCAGACGTCGAGGGCGGAGTCGCCCGGCGCCAGCCCGGCGCGGTCGGCGGCCCGCTCGCGCCAGCGGTGGTGCAGCCCGGCCGTCATCACCGAGTTCAGCACGTCGTAGCGGCCCGCAACCCGATCGAACATGCGGTTGACCTGCTCCGCGAACTGCGCGGAGTCCCGGGAGGGCTTAGTTGAGTGAGGAGAGGAAGTCAGCTAGCTCGTTGAGCTTTTTCGGCGGCAGTTCGCGGAAGGAGGGCATGATACCCGGCCCTATTTCCACCGAGCGGATGATCGCCGCACGCGGGATCCGCCGGGCGATGTGGGTCAGTTCGGGTCCGGGACCGTTGTTGCCGTTGTCGCCGATTTTGTGGCAGGCGAGGCAGCCCGAGCCGGCGACGACCTCCTTGCCGGCTTGGTATTGAGGCGCGACCTTGAGGTCGATTTCGGTGGGGGAGCCGGCGACGGCGCCGGAGTAGGTGAGGTAGCCCATCGCGAGGATGGTCAGGACGGCGGCTGTCATCGCGATCGGCCGCCGCTCCGGCCGCCGCTCCGGCCCGCGGTCGTAGAAGGGCAGGAGGAGGAGGAGGACCATGCAGACGGTCGGGATCCCTATCGTCGCGATCGGGACCAGTTCCGGGGGCTTGATCACCCGCAGGACCTCGAAGAGGAAGAAGAAGTACCACTCGGGCCGCGGCACGTAGCTGGTCGTGGTCGGGTCCGCCTTCGGCCCCTGCTCGGCGCCGAGGACGATCGACATCAGGATGATCACGCCGACGACGATCAGCGCCATCGTCGAGTCCTTCAGCACCGCGTAGGGGAAGAAGGGCTTCCCCTTCTTCTTGAGCACCTCGTACTCCTCGAGGTACGCCTGCTTGTCGCGTGCCTTCATCGGGCTGGAGACGCTCCGTTGCCCCCGACCCCGGCGTCGAGCTGGGAGACCGGCTCGGCGACCTTCGGCCGCTCCGCCCTGACCCACGGCGGCGCCGTGGTGCCGAGCTTGACGACCAGGTAGAGGTGGGCGCCGATCAGGGCGATGATCGCGCCGGGGAGGAGCAGCATGTGGATCGAGTAGAAGCGGGCCAGAGTCGTCGCGCCGAACTCGGGCCCGGCGCGCAGGAAGTCGCTCAGGTAGGGGCCGACGATCGGCCCGGTCCCGTTGATGTTGATGCCGACGACCGAGGCCCAGAAGGAGCGCTGGTCGAAGGGCAGCAGGTAGCCGGTGAAGGCCATCGTCATGGTCAGGATCAGCAGCACGACCCCGATCACCCAGTTCAGCTCGCGCGGGTACTTGTAGGCGCCGAAGAAGAAGGTGCGGCCCATGTGGACGAAGACGAGGATGACCATCACGCTCGCCCCCCACTTGTGCATCCCGTGCACGAACTGGCCGAGGAAGACGTCGTTGTTGATGTGGGAGATCGAGGCGTAGGCCTGGGTCGCCGAGGGCGTGTAGAACATCGCCAGGAAGACGCCGGTGACCGCCTGCACGATGAAGGCGAAGAGGGTGGCGGAGCCGAGCGTGTAGAACCAGTTGGTCCCCTTCGGCACCTTGCGGTAGAGCATCCCGGTGAGGAAGCCGGTGGCGCCGGTGCGCTGGTCGACCCAGGCGAGCACGTCGGCGGGGGCTTCCTTGGCTTTGTCGCCGAGCCGCTGGACGTCGGTCGGGCGCTCGGGCGGGGAGGTCTTGAGGTCGGCCGGCGCCCGGCCCTTGCCGTTGCCGCCCTCGCCCGGCTTGGCCGGCTTGCGGAGGGGGGCGGGAACGATCGAGCCTGGGATCTTCATCGTGGTCGCCTAGGGAGCCGGGAAGGTGTCGGGGCGCGGCGGGTAGAGGTATTCCCAGACGCCGCCGGTGAACTCGCCGGGGTCGCGGGCGCGAACCGGTTCGAGCTGGTTGGTGACGCTGTAGCGGGGACCGACCTCCACCTGGCCGTTGCGGATGCGGGTCTGGAAATGGTCGAGCGGGCGCACCGGCGGGCCACCGATCCGCTTGCCCTGGAAGTCGTAGACGCCGCCGTGACAGGGGCAGATGAAGTTGCCTGCAGCCTGGACGAAGCGGACCGGGCAGCCGAGGTGGGCGCAGCGGTTGGAGACCGCGATCATCTGCTTCGGGTTCTCGCCCAGTTTGGCGGAGCCCTTGCGGATGTAGGCCGTCGTCTTGCCGGCGTCGCCGATCCCCTCCGTTTCGGTGAAGACGACCTGGCGGTAGGTGTCTTCGACGAAGTCGCGAACCGGGCCGATCGCCTCCCAGCGTTCCTTGCCGCGGTGGAAGATCGGAGCGACGGCGAAGCCGACCGCGGGCAGGACGATGGCGAGCCCGGCGACGCCGCCGATGCCCTGGGCGGCGATCGTGAAAGCGCGGCGGCGGGTCATCGACTCGCCCTCGAAGTAGCCGGGCGGGTCGGGCTTGGCCCGCTGCTGTTGGGGGGTCTCTTCGGCCCCGCTCATCTTGTCCATCTCGTCAGCCACAGCTCGTCTTCGGAACCGCGAAGTCTATTGACTCGCGCTGCCACGAGGTCCCCCTGCTCGCAGCGCCAGCTTGGCCGCCTCGTGGGCCTCGCTCGGGCCCTCCCCCACCGCGGTCGCCGAGGCTCGCCAGAGGCCCGTGGCACTGGTAGCACGGCCCTCGGCGTGGAGCTGGGCGCAGAGGCTGATCAGGTCCGCCAGCTCGCGGACGGCGGCGGAGTCTCCGAGGGCGGCGAGGCGCTCGATGCCGAGCGCGTAGAGGTAGTCGCCGGCGAGCAGGGCGAGGTCCGGGTCGTGGCCGGCGAGCAGGCGCGGCTCGCCGTAGTGGAGGAGGTAGCCCTCGCGGACCGACTCGACGAGAAGGGAGTACTCGGCGGGCGCCGCCGCGGCGCGGGGGCCGGCGGCGGCGAGCGGGCCGAAGACCGGCTCCTCGGTGGGCTCGACGACGTGTGGGGAGATCGGGGTGTCTTCGTCACGGAGCTGGGCGGCGAGGACGTGGAGGGCGCCGGCGGGCTGGTTCACGCAAGCGCTCCCTCGAGGGACTCCCCAGCGGCTTCGAGGGTGCGGCGGATCGACTCCTCGTCGTGGGCGAGCGAGACGAACCAAGCCTCGAACTGGGAGGGCGGCGGGTAGACGCCGCGGTCGAGCATGGCGCGGCAGAAGCGGGCGTGGGCCTCGATGTCACAGGCCCGCGCGGCGGCGAAGTCGGCGATCGGGCGCTCGCTGAAGAAGAGGGTGAGGAGCCCCGGAGCGGAGGCGACCTGGAGAGGACGGCCCCGGGCCAGCTCGGCAAGACCCGCGGCGAAGCGGTCGGTCAGCTCACCGAGGCGGTCGTAGGCGCCGGCGTCCAGCTCGCGCAGGGTCGCGAGCCCGGCGGCGACCGCCAGCGGATTGCCCGAGAGAGTGCCCGCCTGGTAGACGTCGCCGGCCGGGGCGACGCGCTCGATCAGCTCCCGTCGCCCGGCGAAGGCGGCCGCCGGCAGGCCGCCGCCCAGCACCTTGCCGAGGACGGTCAGGTCGGGCTCGACCCCATAGAGCTCCTGGGCGCCGCCGCGAGCGACGCGGAAGCCGGTGATCACCTCGTCGAAGACGAGCAGGGCGCCGGCAGCGGCCGTCGCCTCGCGGAGGAACTCGAGGAAGCCGCCGGTGGGTGGGACGACGCCCATGTTCGCGGCAACCGGCTCGGCGAGCAGGGCGGCGACCGGGTGCTCGGCGAGGGCGCGGGAGACCGCCTCGCGATCGTTCCAGGGAACGACGACGGTGGAGGCGGTCTGGGCGGCGGTGACGCCGGGGCTCGCCGGGATGCCCAGCGTCGCCAGGCCGGAGCCGGCGTCGGCGAGCAGCCCGTCGGAGTGGCCGTGGTAGGCGCCGGCGAACTTGACGACGACCTCGCGGCCGGTGGCGGCGCGGGCGAGGCGGACGGCGCTCATCGCCGCCTCGGTCCCGGAGGAGGTCATGCGCATCATCTCGACCGAGGGGACGCGGGCGGCGACCTCCTCGGCCAGCTCGACCTCTCCCTCGGTCGCGGCGCCGTAGCTGGTCCCCCGGGCGACCGCCTCGGTGACGGCGGAGACGACGGCCGGATGTGCGTGGCCGAGGATCAGCGGTCCCCAGGAGCCGACCCAGTCGAGGTAGCGGTTGCCGTCGACGTCGACCAGCTCGCACCCTTCGCCGCGCTCGATGAAGACCGGCTCCCGCCCGATCTGCCGCATGGCGCGAACCGGGCTGTTGACACCACCGGGCAGTACCCGCAGCGCCCGCTGGTACAGCTCAGCGGACCGCTCGCTACTGGGAATGCTCAGCCTCCCAGGCGGCATAGTCGTCCGTGAAGTAATGCAAACGGATCTTCTTGTACTCGGTCGAGGAGTAGAGGGTGGCGCGGTCCTCTGGGCCCATTCCGCACTCCACGGCGATCGAGTCGAGGATCGCGTCGCACTCTTCCTTGGAGCGGCCGTGGGCCATGGTGAAGACGCTGTAGGGCCAGTCCTCATACGTGGGGCGCTGGTAGCAATGGGAGATGCCGCGAAAAGAGGCCATACGAGCGCCCACCTCCACGATCTCGTCCTCGGGAACCTTCCAGACGCCCATCCCGTTGGCCGAGAAGCCGGCGCGGCGGTGGAAGAGGATGGCGGCGACGCGGCGCAGGATCTTGCGGTCGACCATGCCGCGCAGGTGCTCGAGCAGGTCGTCGGTGCTCATCCTCAGCTCGGCCGCGGCCTCGTCGTAGGGGCGGTCGATCGCGGCCATGGGGCCCTGGAGAGCCCGGATCGCGGCGATGTCGCGCTCGTCGTAGGGCTGGGCGTCCAGCTCGCGCGGCGGCGACGCGTCGACCGCGGCGGCGAGCGCGTCGGTTCCCTTCTCCATCTCCAGGTTCATGTTGATCTTGAAGAGCGTAAGGGTGGGCAGCTGCCGCATCGACTCGGCCCCGGTCTCGCGCATCAGCAGGTCGAGGGTGCCGGCCAGGCCCAGCTCGGAGTCGGGCGGGGTGGCGATCGTGAACCAGAGGTTGAAGTCGTGGGTGCGCAGGTAGTTGTGGGAGACGCCTGGGTGGGAGTTGACGATCGCGGCGGCGCGCTGGGGATGCTCGGAGTCGACTTTGGCCGCGACCAGCATCGATTCGTAGCCGAGCGCCCGGGTGTCGAAGATGGGAGTGATCTCGCGGATGATCCGCTCGTCGAGCAGACGCCGAGTGCGGGCGAGCACGTCGGCCGGCTCCAGCTCGGCCTCCGAGGCGAGAAGCGCAAAGGGCTCGGGGTCGAGCGGGAAGCTCGACTGGAGCAGGTTCATCAGCCGCTTGTCGGTCTCATCCAGCGGGATCGCGGCGCCGTCCTTGCGGGAGCGGGCCTTCGACTGGGGAATCTTCGGCGTGCCTATTGAAGCCACCCTGCGGCCTCCTTCGCGTAGTAGGTGACGATCGCGTCGGCGCCCGCGCGGCGGATCGAGGTCAGCGTCTCCAGCACCGCGGCCCGCTCGTCGATCCATCCGTTGGCGGCGGCGGCCTTCAGCATCGAGTACTCGCCGGAGACGTGGTAGGCGGCGACCGGCGCCCCGGTCTCCTCCTTGACGCGGCGGACGACGTCGAGGTACGGCGTGGCGGGCTTGACCATCAGCATGTCGGCGCCCTCTTCGAGGTCGAGGACAGCCTCGCGGACCGCCTCGGCGGCGTTGGCCGGATCCATCTGGTAGCCGCGGCGGTCGCCGAACTCGGGGGTCGACTCCGCGGCCTCGCGGAAGGGGCCGTAGAAGGCGGAGGCGTACTTGGCGCTGTAGGCGACGATCGGCACGCCGGAGTGGCCCTCCTCGTCAAGCTGGAAGCGGATCGTCCCGACTCGCCCGTCCATCATGTCGCTCGGCGCGACCGCGTCGGCGCCGGCCTCGGCATGGGAGATCGCGGCCTTGGCCAGCAGCTCGACGGTGATGTCGTTGTCGACCTCGCCGTCGCGGACGAAGCCGCAGTGGCCGTGCGACGTGTACTCGCAGAGGCAGACGTCGGTGATCACCAGCAGCTCGGGGTGCGCCTGCTTCAGGGCGCGGACCGCCATCTGGACGATTCCCTCGTCGTCGTAGGCGCCGCTGCCGCTCTCGTCCTTGGCGGAGGGGATGCCGAAGAGAAGGATCGCGCCGATGCCCGAGGCGACGAGCTCCGTGGCCTCGGCCACCAGCTCGGAGATCGAGAAGCGCTCGATGCCGGGCATCGAGTCGACCGGCTCCCTGACTCCCTCCCTGGCCACTACGAAGGCGGGTTGGATCAGGTTGGCCGGGGACAGAGTGGTCTCGCGGACCAGGGCGCGGAGGGGCTCGGTACGGCGAAGACGCCGTAGGCGTGTTGCCGGGAAAGGCATCCTGCCGATTCTAGGCCGGGTAGCGTTCCGGCGATGTCAGCGGGGATCGGAACAGAGGCCGCGGCGCTCGAGGCGCGGGGGCTGGCCAAGCGCTACGGGGAACAGGCTGCGTTGCGAGGGGTCGACTTCGTTACCCAGCCGGGGGAGCTGCTGGCGGTTATTGGGCCCAATGGGGCTGGAAAGACAACTTTGCTTTCGATCTTGGCCGGGATCCTCAAGCCCGACGATGGAGAGATTCACCTGCCTCAGGGAGAGGTCGGGTGGGTTCCGCAGCAGGCGGCTCTCTACCGGCGACTGACTGTTGAGGAGAACTTGCTGCTGTTCGCTCGGTTGGAGGGGCACGAGGATCCGCGGGCTTCGGTCGAGGAGATGCTCGAGCTGAGCGGGCTTGGGGAGCGGCGGCGGGAGATCGTTGCTCGGCTCTCTGGAGGGAACCAGCAGCGGATCAACATTGCGATCGGACTCCTCTCTCGGCCAGTTGTGTTGCTGCTCGATGAGCCCAGCGTCGGCCTCGACCCGCGTCAGCGAGCGCGGCTATGGGAGTTCGTGGCGGGGCTGGCTGGGGGAGGGACGACGGTGATCTTCTCTACCCATGACATTCAGGAGGCGGAGCGATATGGGGAGCGGCTGCTCGTGCTTGCGGATGGCGAGGCGCTCTTCGATGGCACGCCGGATGCCCTTCGGGAAGCGGTTCGGCGAGAGGCTCCAGAGGCCGCCGACAGGGACTTCGAGACCGCGTTCGTCGCCTACCTCCACCATCGGGGGCACTGACGGTGCGCTGGCTGCTGTTGAAGGACCTGCAGATCCTGCGGCGCTCGCCGCTGCAGGCGTTCCTGCTCGTCGCCTACCCGGTCCTGATCGCGATCCTGGTCGGCTTCGCGATCTCCCGCGGGCCCGAGAAGCCACGGGTCGCCTTCCTCAACGAAGTCCCCGCCGGCACCCGGGTCAGCGTCGGCGGTCAGCAGTTGCCGGCGGCCGGGGTCGGCAACCGCATCTGCGCGCGGGTCGAGTGCGTCCCCGTCAAGGGCCGGGCCGAAGCGGTAGGCGAGGTCCGCTCCGGTGACGTGCTGGCGGCGCTGATCCTCCCCGCCGACCTGGTCGACCAGATCAACTCGCTCTCGACTCTCACCCCAGGCACGCCCAAGGTCGAAGTGCTGGTCAACGAGGAAGACCCGGTCAAGGCGCAGCTCGTCGACGAACGCATCTCCACCCTGTTGGCGCAGGCGAACCTGGCGATCGCGCGCCGCATCGCTGCCGAAGGCGGCCACTACCTCAACCTCCTCATCGACGGCGGCAACTTCAACGCGCTCGGCCAGACGATCCACATCCTTGGCCTCCGCGTCAGCGCCCAGATCCTGACGGCGCTGGGCCCGGCGCTGCCGGCCGGCCCGTTGCGCAGCTCGCTCGAGCAGGTGACCAACTTCGCCGGACAGGCCCGCGACAACCTCAACGTCGCCGGGCCCCTGATCGAACGACTGGCGCAACCGATCGAGGTCAAGAAGGACGTGGTCAGCGGTTCGACGCCGCCGCTGGAAATCTTCGCGATCGCCGTCGCCGCGACGCTGACCCTGGCCTTCGTCACCGTGCTGCTGGTGGCGGGGTCGCTCGCCCTCGAGCGGGAGGAGAACGCCTTCTCGAGGCTGACCCGTGGATTGGTGTCTCCGGCGGGCCTGCTCGGCGAGAAGGTCGTCCTCGGGATGGGCGTGGGATTAGTCGTGACGCTGCTGATGCTCGCCGGGCTGCAGATCTTCGTGCCGCTGCACTGGAGCCGCTTCGGCCTCTGGCTGCTGGCGATCCTCGCCGGGGGCGGGGCGCTGGCCGCCGCCGGGGCGGCGCTCGGCGCCGCGGCGCGCGAGGTTCGCGCCGTCTCCCTGCTCGCCTTCATGGTCACCCTGCCTGTCGCCTTCCTCTCGCTGGTCCCCTCGGGGACGGTCGGGCCTGGCCTCTACGACGCGATCAAGCTGATAACCGCCCTCTTCCCCTTCAAGCCGGCGTTGCAGGCGATGACCGCGGCGCTCGATTCGGCGGGGCCGGGGATCGGCGGTCCGCTACTGCACCTGGTCGTTCTGATTGCCGCCTATGGGCTGATCGCTCGATTCGCATTGCGGCGGTTCGCTTCCGTCTGAGGGGCAAGGCGCTCGGCCGCAGACACCAAGCGCTCGGCCGCGGGTCCTGTCACGGGGGAGGGGCCTGCGGGCGGGCGCAAGGCGTCCGTTCTCGGCCCCTCCCCCGCGCCACCCGCGGAAGTAGCGGTTAGGGTCCGGGCCATGCGGGTGCTCTTTATCGGAGACGTGGTCGGAGGGCCTGGGCGCAGGGGACTGAAAGCTTCGATGCCTGGGCTTAGGGAGCGGTATGAGCCGGACTTCGTGGTCGTCAACGGGGAGAACTCGGCTGGAGGGATGGGGATCACCGAGAAGACCGCGGTTGATTTGTTCGATGCCGGGGCAGATGTGATCACCAGTGGGAATCACGTGTATCGGCACAGGGAGGTCTACGAGTATTTGGACCGGAATGAGCGGGTGATCCGGCCGGCCAACTATCCGCACGCCAATCCGGGACGGGGGCATACCGTGGT
>DATMRN010000213.1:0-8643 GCA_035566275.1 Solirubrobacterales bacterium
GGACGTGCTGGAAGACGACTTCGGCGGCGCGGCGCGGGACCTGACGCTGCGGGTGCGGGCGACGATCGACGGCGAGCACTTGAGACTCGACTTCACCGGCACCGACCCCCAGGTCGAGGGCAACCTCAACTGCCCGCTGCCGGTGACCAAGTCGGCCGCGTTCTTCGCCGTCCGGGTGCTGACCGACCCCGACGCGCCGCCCTCGGCCGGCGCCTACCGCCCGATCGAGGTGATCGCCCCGCCGGGATGCCTGCTCAATGCCCTCCCGCCCGCGGCCGTCGCGGCGGGCAACGTCGAGACCTCCAGCCGGGTCGCCGACCTGACGATCGCCGCGCTCGGCGGCGCCCGCCCGGTTCCGGCCCAGGGCCAGGGGACGATGAACAACCTGACCCTGGCCGGGGAGCGATTTGGGCGTG
This sequence comes from Solirubrobacterales bacterium, assembly GCA_035566275.1. Classification (GTDB taxonomy): domain Bacteria; phylum Actinomycetota; class Thermoleophilia; order Solirubrobacterales; family 70-9; genus DATMRN01. Next base: position 417 of record DATMRN010000213.1, read on the forward strand.
GTGACGAACGTCACCGCGAGCAGCAGGTCGGAAGTGATTGGACGTACTACGAGACGCTGGGCGGGGGCCAGGGCGCCTGCCCCGACGCCGACGGGCCGAGCGCGATCCACGTCGCGATGTCGAACACCCTCAACACGCCGGTGGAGGCGCTGGAGACAGAGTTCCCGCTGCGGGCGCGCGAGCTCTCGGTGCGACGGGGAAGCGGCGGCGCAGGCAAGCACCGAGGAGGCGACGGGATCGTCCGCGAGCTCGAAGCCCTGGCGCCGATGCGCTTCACGCTGATCACCGAGCGCCGCCGGCACGCCCCGCGCGGCCGCGACGGCGGTGACGACGGCGCCCCGGGGCGCAATCTCCTCAACGGCGAGCCGCTGCCGAGCAAGGCCGAGGGCGAGCTTAAGCCCGGCGACTTACTGCGGATCGAGACGCCGGGCGGCGGCGGTAACGCTTAAGAAGGATTAATTTGGCGATTCGGACGGCCTGGTCTAGAATTCGCATTTCGGGCGGACCGAATGCCCCAGACAGGGCTCGAGGCGTCACTCTCCCAGTCACAGACTTACCGACCTTCTCAGGTACAGCTTCCAAATGCCGATCGCTTTCAAGGAATGGGCCGTAACGGTCCGTGCGCTCGCCGAGGGCGAGCAGCTTCTCACCCTCCGCAAGGGAGGGATCCGCGAGGAGAACAAGCACTTCGAGCTCGAGCACGAGCGCTTCTTCCTCTATCCCACCTTCGACCACCAGCGCAACGACCTGGTGCGCGAGTCCCACCACCCGGAGCTGCGCCGGGCGCTCGAAGAGGGCGTCTGGCCCGACGAGGAGCCGCCGCCGCGGGCGCTGATCCAGGACGGCGGCATCTCCCAGCCCGACCGCGTGCGGCTGCGCGCCTGGGCCGAGGTGACCGACCACTTCACGATCACCGACCGCCGCGCCCTCGACAGCCTCTCCCCCTTCTACGTCTGGACCCCCGACTACGCCGAGAAGCGGCTCAACTGGAAGCGGCGCCACCCGCTGCACGTGCTGCTGCTGCGGGTCCACCGCATCCCCCGCCCGGTCACCGTGCGGGTCCGCGAGGAGTACCACGGCTGCCACTCCTGGGTCGAGATCGACCGCGACCTGCCCTTCGAGGGCACGCCGGTGATGGCCGACGAGGAGTTCGACCGGGCCCGCGCGGAGATCCAGGCGGTTTGCTCGGATGCCGAGCCAGTCTTGGTCTAAGGCCGCCTGGTCAAGCAGATCAAGGACGCAGGGAGCGTGGCGTGCTCTGCACGCGAGCGACCGAGGACGCAGATATGCGCCGGCCAGGCGGCCTTAGATGCCTTGGGTCGAGACCAAATCGCTCAGCTTCACGGCGCGCCACGACAGCGGCGACGCGGCCTTCGCCGAGCGCACGCTGGACCGCATGGAGGACCTGCGGCTGCGGCTCGAGGACCGCTTCGAGCAGGTGCCCGGCGAGGTCACGGTCGTCGTCCACACCAACCCCGCCTGGCTGACGATGGCGCACCCGTTCCTGCCGGCGGCGCGCTGGTCGGCGGCGCCGGCGGGCCGCCGCTACCTCGCGGGCTGGGCGATGGCGACCGAGCTGCACGTCCTCAACGACCCCCATATGCAGCGCCGCGCCGCCGGCGAGGACTCGCGCGAGGCGCTGCGCGGCACCGCCGAGCGGCTCTACGCGCAGCTCGTGGTCGCCGCCAACAACCCCGACCTCCCCCCCTCCTGGACGCCGCGCCGCTTCGCCCGCTACCTGGGCTGGGCCTGGCTGGCGGAGGGCGGCGCCCAGTATTTCTCCCGCCAGGTCGGCCTCTACCGCGCGGCGGTGATCCGCCGCCTGCGCGAGAGCGCCCGCCCCTCCTTCCCCCCCTCGCGGCGCGACGCGGTGATCCTCGGCGGCACGATCTTCGACCTGTTGGAGAACGAGCGCGGCCCGGAGGCCTGCGAGCGGCTCGCCCTGCGCCTCCTGCCCGGCGGCGCCACTCCAACCCTCGAAGCGGCCTTCGAAGCGCGCATCGGTGAGGTCGAGGACGCCTGGCGCGACTACCTGCGCGCGATCGCCCGGCCCAGCGTCGACTAGCTGCCGCCCGGAGTTCCCTCGAGCACTTCGCGCGCCCGCGTCGCCGCCTCTTCGGCGACGAACACCTGGCGAGGCCCGACCGGCATGAACTCCGGCACGTCGAAACCGGGCCCGCGTTTCAGCATGCTGGGAATACCGTGCTCGGAGAGCAGGCCCTGAATCATTTCGGCCTCCACCTGGCTTGGGGCGAAGGCGATTTTGACCAGCTTGCCACCGCCACCGCCGCCACCTCCACCACCGTCGTCGTGTCCGTCCGAGCCGCCGCCATTGGCGCCCTGGGCGGGGGCACCGCGACTTTGGCTATGAGATAGCGACCTCGGCATCGGCGATCCTCAGATCCTTAAGAAGGTACCCCTTCACGTCCGGCGCGTCTTCCTCCGCCAGCGAGACGATCAGATAGACCTGCTCGGGCCAGGCGACCGCCTGGTTGACGTCGGTCTGCGAGGGATAGGCGGCGCTCTTGGTATGAGAGTGGTAGATCGCCAGCAGCTCGCCACCCTCGTCTTCGATCGCCTTCAGCGCGTTGTACTGCTCCTGCGGGTCCATCTCGTAGCGCAGCGGGCTCGCCGCCGCGTTGGTGACCCGGATGACGACGTTTGCCTCGCCGTCCTTGCCGCCGACCATCCCGCAGCACTCGTTGGGCAAGTCGTCGCGCGCATGGGCGACCATCTCGTCGATCAGGCTCTGAGAGATGCGCATCGTCCGGTGAGGCTTTCGCCTACCACCAAACCGTCGAGTCGATGTTCTCCAGCTCCTCGATCGGCTTGGTGTAGACGCCCGAGGACAGGTACTTCCAGCCGTCGTCGGGGATCAGGAAGACGACGTTGCCGCCATCGAGCTCGCCGGCGATGCGGACGGCGATCGCGGCGATCGCGCCGGAGGAGACGCCGGCGAAGATCCCCTCCTCGGCGAGCAGCCGCCTGGTCCAGACGATCGCGTCGCGGTTGGAGACCATGATCTTGCGGTCGAGGATCGAGAGGTCGATGATCGGCGGGATGAAGCCGTCGTCGAGCGAGCGCAGCCCCTGGACCAGCTCGCCCTGCATCGGCTCGGCGGCGACGATCAGAGTCTCGGGGTCGTTCTCCTTCAGCCGCCGCCCGTTGCCCATCAGGGTGCCGCCGGTGCCGAGGCCGCCGACGAAGGCGGCCACCTCATCCAGCTCTTCGAGGATCTCCACCGCGGTGCCCTCGTAGTGGGCGCGCGGGTTGGCCTCGTTGCCGTACTGGTAGGGCATGTAGTAGCCGGGGTCCTCCGACATCTCCAGCGCCACCTCGACCGCGCCGTTGGAGCCCTTGGCGCCCTCGGAGTAGACGATCTCCGCTCCGTACATGCGCAAGAGCTGGGTGCGCTCCTCGGTGACGTTGTCGGGCATCACCACCTTCAGCGGATAGCCCTTCAGCTTGCAGATCATCGCCAGCGAGATGCCGGTGTTGCCGGAGGTCGGCTCGAGGATCGTCTGCCCAGGCTCGATCAGCCCCTCCGCCTCGGCCGACTCGATCATCGCCTTGGCGACGCGGTCCTTGACCGAGCCGGTCGGGTTTCGGCCCTCAAGCTTGGCGAAGATCTTCACCTCGGGCTTCGGCGAGAGCCGCGAGAGCTGGACCATCGGGGTGCCGCCGATCGCCTCGACGATGTCGCCGAAGCGCCCCCCGCAGGGCCGATTTAGGAGTTCGTCGTGGAGCATCGCCACCGTTCAGCCGCCTCTACTTCAAAAAGTATAGTCAGGCGGGGGCGAGGCCGGCGAAGAGACTACTTGCCACCGGCCATGGCAGGCAGAATCACGACGGTGTCGCCGTCGGAGACCGCGGTGTCGAGGCCGTCCAGCACCCGCACGTCCTCGTCGTTGAGGTAGACGTTGACGTAGCGATTGAGGTCGCTGTCGGGGCCGAAGAGCTGGCCCTCGGTGTCGGGATGCGCGGCGGTGAGGGCACGCAGAACCTCTCCCACGGTGGAGCCGCCGGCCTCGACCTCGGGCTGGCCGCCCGTCTGGGCACGCAAAACCGGGGGGATGCGGATCGTCGTCGCCATCAGGCCGGAAACCTACCGGCTAACCGGCGCAGAAGAGCTCGTAGTCGGGGAACTTGCCCATCTCCGACTCGGCCAATTCCGCGGGCGCGTTCTCGCCGCCACAAATAGGGCAGTCGGGATCGCGACGTACTTTCAGCTCGGTGAAGCGGGTGCTGAGCGCCTCGAAGAGAAGCAGGCGGCCGATCAGCGGCTCGCCGATGCCGAGCACGAGCTTCAGCACCTCGTTGGCCTGGAGCAGCCCCATGGTGCCGGCCATCACCCCGAGCACGCCGTTGGCGGAGCAGCTCGGCGCCAGCTCGGCCGGCGGCGGGGTCGGGTAGAGGCAGCGGTAGCACGGCCCCTCGAAGGGGACGAAGGTGGAGATCTGCCCGTCGAAGCTGAGGATCGAGGCGGAGACGACCGGCTTGCGCAGGCGCACCGAGGCGTCGTTGAGCAGATAGCGGGTGGGGAAGTTGTCGGCGCCGTCGACGATCACGTCGTAGTCCTCGATCGTCTCGAGGATGTTGGAGGCGTCGAGGCGCATCCGGTACTCGACCACCTCGACGTCGGGGTTGAGCGCCTCGACCGTCAGCCGCGCCGACTCCGTCTTCGGCATCCCGATCCGCTCGGTGTTGTGGATCACCTGGCGCTGCAGGTTGGAGGCGTCGACCACGTCGTCGTCGACGAGGCCAAGCGTGCCGATCCCGGCCGCCGCGAGGTAGAGCGCGGCCGGCGCGCCGAGCCCGCCGGCGCCGAGCAGCAGCACCTTCGCGTTCAGCAGCTTCAGCTGGCCGTCGACGCCGACCTCGGGAAGGAGCGTGTGGCGGGAGTAGCGGTCGCGCTGCTCGGGGGTCATGCCCGCGGCGGCGAGGACCGGCAGCCCCTGCTCCTGCCAGGCGAGGATGCCGCCGGCCATCGAGGCGACGTTCTCGTAGCCGAGCGCCTGCATCTGCGCCGCGGCGATCGCCGAGCGGTTGCCGGAGCGGCAGTAGAGGATCGTGCGGGCCGACTTGTCGGGGGCCGCGGAGGCGATCTCGTCGCCGAGCAGACCGGGCGGCACCAGCTTGCCGCCCTCGAGGTGGGCCTCCTGGTACTCGTGCGGCTCACGGGTGTCGATCAGGACGACGTCGCCGCCCTCGATCTCCTCCGCGGCCTCAAACGGCTCGATCTCCTCTATGACGGTCTGAGTGGGCACTTCAAAAAGTATAGTGACTAGCCGAGGCTCGGCCTCATCTGGCGGAGGCGTTTGACCCGCTCCTCGATCGGGGGGTGGGTCGAGAAGAGGCCGGCGATGCCCTTGCTGGAGAAGGGCTTGACGATGTAGAGCGGCTCGGCGGCCTGATTGACCTGCATCGGCATGTCCGTCGCTCCCTGCTCCAACCGCAGCAGGGCGCTGGCCAGCGACTCGGGGTTGCCGCAGAGTTCCGCCCCGCCGGCGTCGGCGGCGTACTCGCGCTGGCGCGAGATCGCCAGCTGGATGATGCTGGCCGCGATCGGCGCCAACAGCACCATCGCCAGCGAGGCGACCAGGCCAAGCGGCGAGTTGTCTTCGTCGCCGAACCAGAGCAGCATGTAGGCGAGGTAGGTGATCGCGGCGCCGATCGCCGACGCCACCGACTGGATCAGGATGTCGCGGTTCCTGACATGCGTGAGCTCGTGCCCCAGCACGCCCCGCAGCTCGTCCTCGGAGAGAAGTTTGGTGATCCCGCGGGTGACCGCGACGGCGGAGTGCTTCGGGTTGCGGCCGGTCGCGAAGGCATTGGGCTGGTCCTGGGGGATCATGTAGAGGCGCGGCATCGGCAGGCCGGCGCGGGTCGTCAGCTCGCGGACGATCTGGTAGAGCCGCGGCGCTTCCGATTCCTCGATCGGCTGGGCGCGACTCATCGTCAGCGCCAATTTGTCGCTGAAGAAGTAGGAGCCGAGGTTGATCAGGAGGGCGACGCCGAGGAAGAGCGCCGCCGTGCTGGGGCCGCCGATCAGGGCGCCGATCACGACCAGCAGGCCGGAGAGGGACGCCAGCAGGATCGTCGTGCGCAGCGTCGCGCCGAATGTCGATTGCTTGGTGGTGGTCATGCTGTCGTGCTCCTCGGTTGGGTGCCGCCCGGATTATGACGCAGCTCCATAACCGACTGCTTCAGTAGGATTTAAGTTGATGTTGTTCTCGACCAAAGCCGAGTACGGGGTGCGACTGATGGTCGAGCTTGGGCGGCAGCCCGGCTCGGTCCCGGTTTCGCTCAGCGCCGTCGCCGAGGCGGAGCGGCTGCCGCTCTCCTATCTCGAGCACCTGGTGGCGAAACTTCGCAAGGCGGGGCTGGTGACCTCGACCCGAGGCGCCCACGGGGGCTACCGCCTCGCCAAGCCGGCCGAGCAGATCACGATGGACGCGGTGGTGGAAGCGCTGGAGGGGCAGATCGCTCCGATGGAGTGCTTCCACGAGACGCCGGAGGGCAAGGTGCTGTGCTCGCACGAGAGCGACGGCGACCGTGCCTGCGCGACGAAGCTGCTGTGGACGCGCGTGCAGGGCGGCGTGACCAAGGCCCTGGCCGGGACGACGCTGGCCGAGCTGGTGGAGTTCGCCGACCCGGAGGCACGCAGCGAGCCGGCGGCCGTCGGCAGCGCCGCCTGACCCGCTGACTGAAACCCAGAAACGGAGTGAAATTGGCTGAGCTGGAGATACGCAACCTGCACGTGAGCGTCGAGGACAAGGAGATCCTGGGCGGGCTCGACCTCGATGTCGAGAAGGGCAAGGTCCACGCGCTGATGGGGCCGAACGGGTCGGGCAAGTCGACCCTCGCCAACGCGATCATGGGCCACCCGGCGCTGGAGGTGACCGAGGGGACGATCGTCTTCAAGGGCGAGGACATCACCGAGGCCGACCCCGACGTGCGCTCCCAGGCCGGCCTCTTCATGGCCTTCCAGTACCCGGTCGCGATCCCCGGCGTCTCGGTCAGCAAGTACCTGCGGATGATCCTCAACGCCCGCCGCGAGGCGCGGGGCGAGGAGCCGATCAAGATCAAGGACTTCGCCAAGCTCGCCCAGGAGGCGATGGAGCTGGCGAGCATCCCCAAAGACTTCTCCAGCCGCTACCTCAACGACGGCTTCTCGGGTGGCGAGAAGAAGCGGATGGAGCTGCTCCAGCTGGCGCTGCTGCGACCCGAGATCGCGGTGCTCGACGAGACCGACTCCGGCCTCGACATCGACGCGCTGCGGGTGGTCGCCGAGGGCGTCAACGAATTCGCGGGGCCCGAGATGGGCGTCCTGATCATCACCCACTACCAGCGCATCCTGCACATGGTGAAGCCCGACTTCGTCCACGTGATGTTCGAGGGAAGGATCGTCAAGGAAGGCGGTCCCGAGCTGGTCGGACAGCTCGAGGAGAAGGGCTACGGCTGGATCCGCGAGGAGGTGGAGGCGGGCGCTTCCGCCTAGCCTCGACGCGATGGAGCCGACGATCGCCAAGCGCTCCTCCCCGGCGACGGAGTTCCCGATCGAGAAGGTCCGCGCCGCCTTCCCGGCGCTGGAGCGCGAGGTGCACGGTCGGCCGGTCGCCTATCTCGACAGCGGCGCCAGCTCGCAGCGGGTGCTGGCCTCGATCCAGGCGGTCGACCGCTACGAGCGGCGCCACCACTCCAACGTCCACCGCGGCTCCCACACCCTCTCCGCGGAGGCGACCGACGCCTTCGAGGGGGCGCGGGCGACGGTCGCCGACCACATCGGCGCCGCCGACCGGCGCGAGGTCGTCTTCGTCCGCAACGCGACCGAGGCGATCAACCTGGTGGCGCGGGCCTGGGGAGACGCCAACGTCGGCGCAGGCGACCGGATCGTGCTCACCGAGATGGAGCACCACTCCAACATCGTCCCCTGGCAGCTGGTGTGCCAGGAGCGAGGCGCGGAGCTGGCGTATGTCCCGGTCTCTGACGACGGGCAGCTCGATCTGCAGGCGCTGGACGCTCTGCTCGACCGCGGCCCAAGGCTGCTGGCGGTGGTGCATGTGTCAAACGTCCTGGGCACGGTCAACCCGATCGAGGAGATCGTCCGCCGGGCGCACCGGGCCGGGACGGTGGTGATGGTGGACGGCAGTCAGGCGGTCCCCCAGCTCCCGGTCGACCTCCGGGCCATCGACGCCGACTTCTACGCCTGGACCGGCCACAAGGC
>DATMRN010000214.1:0-8369 GCA_035566275.1 Solirubrobacterales bacterium
CCGGTCAACGGCTGGATCGCGCTGATCCTCTACCTGCTGATCGCCCCCGGGCTGTGGGCCTACCTCCAGTCCTCGCTGAACACCCTGTGGCGTTCGGAGGCCGAGGGGCTGCCCGGCCAACCCGCGCCCCCGGCCCCCTCGGACCAGATGCCACCGCCCCTTGCCGAGGAGCCGCAGGCGCCGGGCTCATCGATGGGAGAGCCACCCACACCCGGATCCACTCCCTAGCCGGACCCCACTCCCCGGATTGGGGCTACGATCAAGGGGTGGAGCGGGTTGCTGCTGTCAACAACGAAGAGGCGATCGAAGCCTGGAACGGCGTCCTCTTCGATCGCTTCGTCCAGTTTCGGGACATCGTCACCGCCGGGCTGGGCGCCCACGGGGAGGCGGCGCTCGAGGCGCATCCTCCTCGCCAAGGAGAGCGAGTGCTACATCGGCTGCGGGTTCGGCGACACGAGCCAGCGGATCGCGGGACTGGTCGGCGAGGACGGCTCGGTGCTCGGGGTCGACGTCGCCGAGCGCTTCATAGAGACTGCCCGCGCCGAGGCCGAGGAGGCCGGCGCCTCCAACCTCGAGTTCATGGTCGCCGACGTCGAGGCGACCGAGTTCGAGGACCGCTTCGACTACGCGTTCGCCCGTTTCGGCACGATGTTCTTCGCCAACCCGGTGGCGGCGATGCGCAACGTCCGCAAGGCGCTCGTCCCGGGCGGCCGGCTCTGCATGGTCGTCTGGCGGCGCAAGCTTGACAACGAGTGGCTGCACCGTGCCGAGCGGGTGGTCGAGGAGTTTGTGCAGGAGCCGGAGGAGTCCGACGAGCCGACCTGCGGCCCGGGCCCGTTCTCGATGGCCGACGCCGACACCACAAGCCACATCCTCCTCAACGCCGGCTTCGAGGACATCGCCCTGCGCCGTTGCGATATCCCGATCGAGATCGGCGTCGACCTCGACCAGGCCGTCGAGTTCGTGATGGCGCTCGGCCCGGCGGGCGAGGTGATCCGCTTGGCCGGGGAGGACGCCGCTCGCCTCAAGCCTCGAATCGAAGCGGCGCTGCGGGAGGCGCTTGCGGAGTACGAGACGCCCGGCGGCGTCTACGCAAGCGCGTCGACCTGGGTCGTCACCGCCATCGCACCCGCCGATTCCGCCGCGTAGAAGCCCACTGGCCAGCCAACCAGGGTGATCCGGTTCCCTATAGCCTCCCGGGCCGACTTCACGAACCTAAAGGAGAATGCAGATCGATGGGAATTCTTGACGGGAAAGCGGCGATCATCACCGGATCGGCGCGCGGGATCGGCCGGGCCACGGCCGAGCTGTTCGCCAGCGAGGGCGCCAAGGTCCTGATCAACGACCTCGACGCCGACATCGCCGAGCAGGCGGCCGGCGAGATCGGCGGCGAGACCGCCGTCCACGCCGGTGACCTGACCGCGGCCGACGCGCCCGACAAGCTCGTCGCCGCCGCGGTAGACGCCTTCGGCGCGGTCGACATCGTCGTCAACAACGCCGGCTACACCTGGGACGGTGTCGTGCACCGGATGAGCGACGAGCAGTTCCAGGCGATGCTCGACATCCACACGATCGTCCCCTTCCGCATCACCCGGGCGCTCGCCCCCCACTGGCGCGAGGCCGCCAAGGCGGAGCGCAACGAGGGCAAGGAGGTGTTCCGCAAGCTGATCAACGTCTCCTCGATCTCGGGGACGATGGGCAACGCGGGCCAGGCCAACTACTCCGCCGCCAAGGCCGGCGTCGTCGGCCTCACGAAGACGCTGGCCAAGGAGTGGGGCCAATTCAAGGTCAACGTCAACGCCGTCGCCTTCGGCTTCGTCGAGACGCGCCTCACCGCGGCCAAGGAGGCCGGCGGCGAGATGACCTCCCCGACCGGCGAGAAGATCGAGCTGGGCATCCCCGAGCAGATGCGGGCGATGGCCTCAGCGATCATCCCGCTCGGCCGCCCGGCCCAGCCCGAGGAGGCCGCCGGCCCGGTCCTCTTCCTGGCCTCACCGCACGCCAACTACGTGCACGGCCAGATCCTCAACGTCACAGGCGGCCAGTTCGGAGGGATGTACACCTGAGCACCGGGGCGACAGAGGGCAGGTCGGAGGTCCGCTACCTCGACTTGGCGGATCGAATCTGGCCTGCCCTCCGTCGCTTCATGGGCGTTCACACGCTTCTCTACCGGACGACGGGCGGCCGGCTCGGGCACACGATTCCCGGCATCGGCGGCAAGATGCTGCTGCTCGACCACGTCGGAGCAAAGAGCGGCGCCAAGCGCACCTCCCCCCTCCTCTACATGCGCGACGGCGAGAACGTCTTCGTGATCGCCTCCAAAGGCGGCTTCCCCAAGCACCCGGCCTGGTTCCACAACCTGATGGCCAACCCGGACACGACGGTCCAGATCGGCTCCGAGCATCGCCCGGTCCACGCCCGGGTCGCCACCCCGGAGGAGCGCAAGCGCCTCTGGCCGATCGCCGTCAAGACCTACAACGGCTACGCCGACTACCAGGCGCGCAGCGGCGGCCGCGAGATCCCGGTCGTCATCCTCGAGCCGCGCAAATAGCCGCCGACGGGCCGATTTCACCCGATATAGGTGGGTTTTAGGCCCGTCGGCCTCGTTTTTACTTGGGGCGGCGCTCCTCGGCGACCGGCTCGCCGCCCTCGCCGGCGATCGCGTCGGGCGGCCAGGGCCCGGCCCAGTTGTCGCGGGCGCCGTCGATCGTGATCGTCGTGCCGGAGAAGAAGTCGCCGGCCGGCGAGGCCAGGTAGGCGACCAGCCAGGCCATCTCCTCGGGCCGGCCGGCGCGGCCGATCGGAATCGAGCGCTCCAGGTTGTCGACCACCACCCGCGGGTACTTGGTCATCAGCGTCTCGGTGGCGAACTGGCCCGCCGCCAGCGCGCAGGTCTTGATCCCGAACCGCGCCCACTCCACCGCCAGCGTCCGCATCATGTTCTCGACCGCGGCCCGCGCCGCCCCGGAGTGGACCATCCCCGGCATCCCGTGATGGGGGGAGAGGGTGACGCTCAGCACCTTGCCGCCGCCCTGCGGGATGAAGGCCTTGGTCGCCGCCGCGTGGGTCATCAGCCAGGTGCCCTGCACGTTCAGCTCGATCACCGTGCGGAAGCCCTTCGGCGTGATCGCCTCGGCCGGGCTGAGGAACTGCCCGCCGGCGTTGTTGACCAGGACGTCGAGTCGCTCGTGGCGGTCAAGGACCCCGTCGAAGAGCCGCTCGACCGCCTCCTCGTCGCGGATGTCCATCGCCTCGCGCTCGAAGGACCCGGCCAGCCCGGCGGCCAGCGCCGCCGTCTCGGCCAGCGGCTCCTCGCGCCGCCCGCAGCCGATCACCACGGCGCCCAGGCGCGCCAGCTCCAGCGCCGTCGCCCGCCCCAAGCCGCTGCCGGCACCGGAGACCACGCACACCTGCCCGGCGAGCAATCCGGGCCTGAACACCTGCGAATGCGAGCTTTCAGCCATGCGCGCGCAAGCCTATAGACGCCCGGATCGCCGTAAGGTGAGCGGGATGAAGGTCCACGTGGAGGCAAAGCCGCTGCACGAGCCGCTGGCCGGCGGCACGCCGGGAGCCACAGTGGTCGTCGAGCCGATCGTCGCCGGGCACGTCACCTTGTCGCTCTCGATGATGGAGAGCCCCGGCGGCCACCTCCTCACCCTGAAGCTGCTGCGCGCCCTGCTCACCGGCAAGCCGCCGATCACCATTCCCATCCCCGCCTTCCTCATCCGCCACCCCAGCGCCGGAGCGATCCTCGTCGACACCGGCCTGCACCCCTCGATCGCCACCGACGGCAGCGAGAACTTCGGCAAGCTCGCCACTCGCTCCGGCAAGCCGTCGCTGGAGCCCGGCGAGGACGTCCCCGCGCAGCTGCGCAAGCGCGGCATCGATCCCGGCGAGGTCCCGGTCGTGGTGATGACCCACATGCACCTCGACCACACCTCGGCGATCTCCGAGTTCGCGAAGTCGACCTTCGTCGTCAGCGAAGCCGAGTGGGAGGCGGCAACCACCGGCTCCAACCCCGTCCTCAACGGCTACCGCCGCGCCCACTACGACTACGCCTTCGACTACCGGACGGTCGATTTCGACCGCGGCGGCGTCGACTCATACGCCACCTTCGGCCGCACCTTCGACCTCTTCGGCGACGGCTCCGTCCGGCTTGCCTTCACCCCCGGCCACAGCGCCGGCCACATGTCGGTGGTCGCCCACCTCGAGGACCGCGACTTCGTGATCGGCGGCGACGCGATGTACACCTACCGCCAGCTCGAGGGCGGAGCTCCGCTGCCGCCCCGCCCCTTCGACGCCCATAACTTCCGTCGCTCCCTGCAGGAGCTGAAGCTGTTCCGCCGCGAGTTCCCCCACGCCGTGATCACACCGGGGCACGATCCGAGCTTCTACGACCAGCTCGACGCCCGCTACGAGTAGACAGCTCCTCGTACATCTCCCGCACCCGGCCGAAGACCTCGGTCGCGATCTCGAGCTGGCGCTCGCGGCTGGGTGAGGGCTCGACCGGGAAGGTGAGGGGCTCACCGAACTGCACCGTCACCTTCGGAAAGCGCAGCCGTTTCCAGCCGCGCACCGCGGCGGAGCCGTGGATCGCGACCGGGAGGATCGGCACGCCCGACTCCAGCGCGATCCGGCCGATCCCCGAGCGGGGCTCGCCGAGGCTACGCGTCCGAGAGCGTCCGCCCTCGACGTAGACCAGCAGCATCCCGCCCTGGTCGAGGATCGTGTAGGCGGTCTTGAACGCCTCCTCGTCGCGGTGCCCGCGGCGCACCGGGAACGCGCCCCCGTGCTTGTAGATATAGGTGAGGACCGGCGGGCCGAAGAGCTGCGATTTGGCCATGAAGCGGATCTTCCGGCGCAGGTAGACGCCGGCGAAGAAGTGGTCCATCTGACTGAAGTGGTTCGGGGCGAGGACGAGTGGACCGGCGCGGGGCACGTTCCTGACCCCGATCGCCCGCACCCTGTAGATGAGGATCGTCGGGACGGTGACGACGAAGCGGGCGAGGCTGTACGTCCAGCCGACGCCCCTGCGCGCCGCCTCGTGGAACTCGGTGAAGTACTCCGCGGGGCGCGGGTCCTTGTAGACCTGTGGCTTCATCTCCGCCATGACGAGACGGCGGCTGGGCCGCCGTTGGTGCCTACCCTCACGGGAGCGGGGAGTTACGCGGGGCCGCCGGCCGCGCCCGGCAGGGCCCATCCACGCGACCGCTCGACCGCGCGGCCCCACTCGGCGAGCAGGGATTCGCGCTCGTCCTCGCCCATCCGCGGCTCGTAGCGCGCCGCCTCGCGCCACATCTCTCCCACCTGCTGCCGTGTCCAGCCGCCGGTCGCGATCCCGGCCAGGTAGGCGGCGCCGAGCGCCGTCGTCTCGGCGATCTCCGGCACGACCACCGGCGCCCCAAGCACGTCGGCCTGGAACTGCATCAGCCAGCGGTTCGCCACCGCGCCGCCGTCGGCTTTCAGCACCTCCAGGCGCTCGCCCGAGGCCGCCTCCTGGGCGCGCACCGCGTCGACCGTCTCGTAGGCGATCGCCTCCAGCGCCGCCCGGGCCAGGTGCTCGCGCCGCGTCCCCCGGGTCAGCCCGACGATCGTGCCCCGCGCATACGGGTCCCACTGCGGCGAGCCGAGCCCGGTCAGCGCCGGCACGAAGTAGACGCCGTCGTTGCCCTGCAGCGAGGCCGCCATCGCCTCGGTCTGCGCCGCCTCCTCGACGATCCCCAGCCCGTCGCGCAGCCACTGCACCGCGGCGCCGGTGACGAAGATCGCCGCCTCCAGGGCGTAGGCCGTCTCCCCCTCGGCCCCGCAGGCGACCGTGGTCAGCAGCCCGTCGCCGGGAGGCGGCGCCACCGGACCGGTGTTGAGCAGGACGAAGCTCCCGGTCCCGTAGGTGTTCTTCGCCATCCCGGCGCGGTGGCAGGCCTGACCGAACAGCGCCGCCTGCTGGTCGCCGGCGATCCCGGCCACCGGCGCCTCGGCGCCGAACTCGGATGTGATGCCGTAGACATGGGCGGACGGCAGCGGCTCGGGCAGCCGCGCCGGGTCGACCCCGAGCATCTCGCACAGCTCCCCGTCCCAGACGAGGCGACGGATGTCGAACAGCATCGTCCGCGCGGCATTCGAGTAGTCGGTGACGTGGCGGCCGGTCAGCTTGAAGGCGAGCCAGGAGTCGACCGTCCCGAACACGGCCCGCTCCGCCCCCTCGACGTTGCGCAGCAGCCACTCGATCTTCGTCCCGGAGAAGTAGGGGTCGATGACGAGGCCGGTCCGCTCGCGCACCAGCGGCTCGCGCCCCGCCGCCTTCAGCTCGTCGCAGCGTTCGGCGGTGCGGCGGTCCTGCCAGACCAGCGCCCTGTACATGGGCTCGCCGGTGGCGGGGTCCCAGGCGACCACCGTCTCGCGCTGGTTGGCGATCCCGATCCCGTCCAGCTCGGCTCCCTGGATGCCGGCGTCCGCAATCGCCTTGCCCGCGACCCCCCGCGTCACCTCCCATATTTCGGCGGCGTCGTGCTCCACCCACCCCGGCCGCGGGAAGTGCTGCTCGAACTCCGAGTAGGCCCGCCCTGCCACCCTCCCCTCTCCGTCGAAGACGAGGCAGGTCGTCCCGGTCGTCCCCTGGTCGATCGCGAGGATCACGGTTGCCTCAGCGCGGCGGCGGGTGTACGGTCGAGGTCAGGCAGGGCTCAACCCTATGAAAGGAGCCCCATGGCAGCGGAAGTCAAACGTTTCGATTCCCCCGACGAGACTCGCCCGTTCGAAGGAAAGGGCCAGGCCGAGGTGGTGCAACTCGCCGGGCATGCGGTCGCCAAAGGCACGTTCGAGGCCGGCTGGAAGTGGTCGGAGAACGTCAAGCCGATCGCCGGCACCGACTCGTGCCAGGCGGCGCACTTCGGATACGTGCTCTCCGGCAGCATGCGCGTTCACATGGACGATGGCTCGGAGGTGGAGATAAACCCCGGTGACGTCTTCGCCATCCCGCCCGGCCACGACGCCGACGTCCCGGGCCCCGAGGCCTGCGTGATGGTCGACTTCGGGGAGATCGGGGACTACGCGAAGCGCTGACCGTCAGGTGGGCAGGCGCCGCGCCCAGTAGGCACGGGCAAAGTCCCGTAGCTGCGCGGCGCGGTGGGCGAAACCGGCCAGGCTGCGGCCGGTTGCCCTGTGCTCGAGGTCCAATTCGTGCTCCTTCAGCTCGAAGCCGGCGCGGACGGCGTCGACGGTCATGCCGATCTCCATGCCGTAGCCGCGGGCGAAGGGCAGGGTGGCTCGCAGCACCTCGACCCGCATCGCCCGCTGGCCGGAGATCGGGGCCGTGGTCTCGGCGCCGCAGAGGCGGTGGATCGCCCAGCGGGCGAAGCCGAGGGCCAGGCCGAGGCCGCCGCCGACCCGGCGGGAGAAGGCGGCGACCGCGAGGTCGCACTCGCCGCGCTCGACCGCCTCGACCAGTGGGGCGAGGCGGGCGGCGGAGGCGCCGAGGTCGCCGTCGCAGAGGAGGATGAGGCCCGGAGGCGGGTTTCCGCCGAGCGCCGCTTCAGCAGCCGCCGTCACGTTGGCGCCCTTGCCGTGCGGCTGGCCGCGGCTGACGATCTGGGCGCCCGCCGCCATCGCCGCCTCGGCGGTGCCGTCGGTGGAGGCGTCGTCGGCGACCCAGATCGCCGCGCCGGGAAAGGCGCCGCGAAGGGCGCCGACGGTGTCGGCGATCCGGTCGGCCTCGTTGCGGGCGGCGACGATCGCCACGAGCGGGCCTTCGCCGTTGCCGCCGCCGGCAGTCTCGGCCTCGCCGACTCGCTGCGTCTCCTCCGCCCCCACGGCATCTATTGTCCCCCGCCATGGCAGACATCGAGGCGCACATCACCGGCAACGTGTGGAAAATCGAGGTCGCGGTCGGGGACGCGGTCTCCGACGGCGACACCGTCGTCATCCTCGAGTCGATGAAGATGGAGATCCCGGTCGAGGCCGAGGACGACGGGACCGTGAAGGAGATTCGCTGCGAGGAGGGCCAGGCGGTCAGCGAAGGCGACGTCCTCGTGGTGCTGGAGTAGCCGACCCTGTGAACGAGCGGCTCGCCGGTGGCAAGCTCATCCTCGACTCGCCCGCCGAGGCGGTCGTCCGCATCACCATCTCCAACCCCGAGCGCCGCAACGCGCTCGACCACGAGATTCTCGACGCGCTGGCCGAGGTGCTGCCGCGACTCGACCGCGGGATCGAGACCCGCTGTGTGCTGATCACCGGCTCCCCGCCGGTCTTCTCCGCCGGCTACGACATCGCCTCGATCCCCTCGGAGACCTTCGAGCGCGACGCCGAGGCGCTCGTCGCCCACCCCTTCCATGCCGCGCTGGAGAAGCTGGCCGCGCACCCCTGGCCGACCG
>DATMRN010000215.1:0-2702 GCA_035566275.1 Solirubrobacterales bacterium
GGGCCGCTGGCGATCTTCTTTGCCGGCTGGAAGCTGATCGGCCTGAGCGCCGGGATCGGGATGGCGGCGCTGTTCGGCGCGCTGGTGTTCGTGCACGAGCGGCGGCAGGGCAGGCCCGCCATGGTGGTGCGCCTGGCGCTGGTGCTGGTCGCCGTCCGCGCCAGCGTCGGGCTCAGCTCGGGCAGCGCCACCGTCTACTTGGCGCAGGAGATCGGGATCGATCTGCTGTTGGGTTGCGCCGTGCTCACATCGCTGGTGAGGGAGCGCCCGTTCGCTTCCTGGTTCGCCGCAGAGATCTTCCCCCTCCCCGAGGAGATGAGCGAGTCCGAGACGTTCCGAGGAGCGATGCGCACGATCACAGTCGTATGGGGCGCCTACTTCCTGGCGCGAGCGCTGGTCCGCCTGGCGGCGCTGCTGACCCTGAACACCGATCGCTTCGCGCTGGTGATCGCGCTGACGGACGCACCCTTCCTGATCGCGATCCTGGCCTGGTCGGTCTACTACGCCGTCGGCGCATTTCGAAGCAGCGCTCGTTGGGCCCCGGTGATCGTGGCGGCCGAAGCCTCACGGGCGGAAGCGGGCCGATCGTGAGGATGGAGGTGGTGGAGGATCGGCTGCCCCTAGGATGAGCTTGTCAGCGCCACCAGGCGATTGTTATACTGAGTCGGTATGACACAGAGAATGGGAACCAAGGGGCAGGTGGTGATTCCCAAGGATCTGCGTGAGCAGGCGGGACTCGGCCCGGGCGCCGACGTCTGCTTCGAACCCGTCGATGACGGGATCGTGGTGAGGCGCGCGGAGCGGCGCCCGGCGCTGCGCGGGCGGTTTGCCAGAAGCGGGATGGCGGCACGGCTGCTTGAGGACCGCCGCAGCGAGCCGCGGTAGGCGTGCGCGCCTGCCTGGACTCCTGGTCGGTCTTAGCCTGGCTTGACGGCGAGGAGCCGGCGGCAGGGGCGGTAGATGAGGCGCTGGATCGGGAACGGCCGACGATGAGCTGGGTCAACCTGGTCGAGGTCCACTACCGCACGGCGCGGGACCACGGCAAGGAGGAAGCCGATCGGGTACTGGAGGAGCTGCGGCCGCAGATCGCCGAGCAGTTGCCCGGTGTAGCGGCGATGCGGGCGACGGCGGGCCTCAAGGCGGAGCACCCGATCGCGCTGGCCGACTGCTTCGCCGTCGCCCTGGCGGCTGCCGAGGGCGGCGTGCTTTTGACCGGCGACCCGGAGATCGTCGATCGAGCGCCGAGCCTTCCCTGCGAGGTGCGCGACCTGCGCGCTTGAGTCTGGGTCAGGGGGTCTCAGCGCCCGCGGCGGCGCAGGGCTTTGAGACGATCATCCAGCCGTCCTCGGTCGGGCCTGCGGCGTGATAGGTCTGCCCGGCGGGCAGGCTGCCGTCGGCTGGATGGACCACGGCAAGTGCGGCCCGATACTGCTCCTCGGTGCCGTCAGGGAAGTGATGGGTGATCGCGTAAGCCATCTCGGTTCTCCTCGTTGGATGCGTGCCTGCCGGTCTCTCCCGGGGTGCCCCCAACCTACGCCACCGCCGCCCGCTTAGTCAATGCGACTGGCGACGACGTGCGATGAACGGGGCGGGCGGATGAAGGCGGGCGATGCTCATCCTGGCCGGCCACGCTGGGTCGCTTGGGCGAACCGCTAGCGTCGCCGGCGGGCGCCGTCAACCCGCTGCGGGGTTTCCCGCGCCGCTTCGCGGCGCGACTGCGCCTGCGGGCGGCGCTGGTTGGGGTAGGTCGGCCCCAGCGGCCGACCTGGTGAAAGGGGTCGCCCGACTGTCATTTGTTTGGGTCGATCCTCGTCGGGTCGGCGAATGCCCAGTAGCGCTGCTCATCGCGCAAAGCAGGACTGACCCGGCGATTCCGCGCGGCCCCTTCGCGTGGACGCAGCCGCTGTATAGGATCGGTCGCCGTGTCAACCGGCAGCGCTCAACGTACAGTGAGATCGACGGTCTTCTGCTTGCTAGTCGGGATCATCTTCCTCGCCGGCTACGCTCCGAGCGCTACCGCCGCAGCAACCCACACACGGGCGAGCGGACCCCGGATCCCCGCAGATCCGGGCGCAACGGCCGGCAGCGAGCGAGTGCGCAGCGCCGTCAGCTACCTCTCCCTGGGTCGCGCCCGGCTCAACATCGTCTCCCGCCACCCGCCGGGCGTGCGCTGGGGCGGACGGACCGTCTACTGGTACGCGGGTGCCGGCGCCGACGGCCGCCTGCAGCGCGTGATGGCCGGGCGTACTAGTGAAACCACGCCCGGCGTGACTCAGATGACGACGATCGTCACCTTGCCGCAAGCCGGTCGCTTTCGATTCGCGGCCTGCTTCAGCGCCCCAATGCAGGATGCCCTCGGTCTCGGCAGCTCGCACGGCCCCTGCGGGCGCCACCACTTTCGCGGGCCGGCCACCTCGCCCTACGTGGGAGCGGGCGTCGCTCCGACCGGCTATCCAGGGGCCGGCGCGATTGCAGCCGCGACTGGATACCTCGATCGGCGCAGCGGCTACACCTCGTTCGCGGTCATCGACAGCGAGGGGCGGATCAGCGGCAAGCACCTGCACCGCACCTTCGTCAGTGCCAGCGTCGTCAAGGCGATGCTGCTGGTCGCCTACCTCCGCCACCTGAACGCGATCGGCCAGCGCTACGTCGACGCGTACAGCAACTCATTCCTGTATCCGATGATCCACGTCTCGGACAAC
>DATMRN010000216.1:0-4836 GCA_035566275.1 Solirubrobacterales bacterium
ACGGCCGGCCTGGTCTTCGCGCTTCTCGTCGTCGCCACGGTCGCGGCCTTCGCCTGGTCGCAGCGGCTGAAGCGCGACCCGCTCGTCCTCGACCGCGTCACCTTCGGCACCGCCGCCGGTCGCACCTTCACCCCGAACGGCGACTGCCGCTTCGACCGCGAGCGGATCCGCTTCCGCGTCACCCGCTCCGACCACGCGGTCGTGCAGATCGTCAAGCCCGGCGGCCGCCTCGTCGTCACCCTGGCCCGCGACCGTTACCTGAAGCGCTACCACTTCTTCACCTTCTACTGGGATGGCCGCAGCCGCAACGGCGGCATCGTCCCGCCGGGCCGCTACAAGCTGCGGGTCAAGCTGCTCGGCCAGGAACGCACCCTCGTACCGCCCGGGGTGATCCGCCTGCGCCAGGCTGCCCCCACCCCGGCCGCGCGCTGCGGGAGAGTCGCGAAGGGCGCGCCTTGAGCGGCGTCCTCGCCGGGGTCGGCGTCCTCGCCGGGGTCGGCGTCCTCGCCGCGGCCGCGGCGGCCGCCGCGGCGATCCTCATCCCCCCGGGCCGGCTGCGAGCGGTGGCGATGCTCGTCGCGATCGCCCTGGTCCCGATCCTCATCCTCGGCGACCAGTGGCACTCCCACCGGATCGTCGACCTGCGCGACCATCCGTCGCGGATCGCCATGCTCGCCGTCGTGGGACTCGCGGCCACCGCGATCCTCGCTGCGGCCTTCCGGCGCTGGCCGATCGTCCTGCCGCTGGCGATCGTCGCCGCCCTCCCCTTCCGCGTGCCCCTGGAAGCCGGCGGCGAAACCGCGAACCTGCTGGTGCCGCTGTACCTGGTGATCGCCGGCGGGGTCGTGACCTCGGCGGTCAGGGACTGGGGCGCCCGGCCCGCGGGTCCTGTCACGGGGAGGGGGCCGGCGGGCGGGCGCAGGGCGTCCGTTCTCGCCCCCCTCCCCGCGCCACCCGCGGAAGGAGCGGCCAAGTGGCTGCCGCGGGTTCTCGTCGCGGTGGTGGTCCTCTACGCGTTGCAGGTGTTGTACTCGGCGGACTTCTCCAAGGGGCTGCAGAACGTGTGCTTCTTCCTGGTGCCGTTCACGGTGGCCTATGCGCTGCTGAGCGACTTCCGTTGGGATCGAAGGTTGCTGACCTACGTGCTCGTCGTGATCGCGGTCGAGGCCGTGGCGTTCGTCCTGGTCGGGTCGATCGAGTACGTGAGCAAGGGCCTGTTCTGGAACGACCAGGTGATCCGGTCGAACGACTTCCACACGTACTTCCGGGTCAACTCGGTCTTCTGGGACCCCAACATCTACGGGCGGTACCTGGCGCTGGTGATCGTGGTGGCGATGGCCGCGCTGCTGTGGGCGAAGGAGCGAAGGAGCTTCCTGCTGCTGACCGGCCTCGTCGCTGTCCTCTGGATCGGCCTGGTGCCCACCTTCTCGCAGTCCAGCTTCATCGCCCTGTTGGCGGGCCTGGCCGTACTCGCCGCTCTGCGCTGGAGCCTGCGCTGGACGCTGGCCACCGTAGGCGTTGGAGTCGTGGTGGCGATCCTCTTCGTGGCCCTGGTCGGCGGCTCGTCGAAGATCAACTTCTCCAGGCTGAACATCGACACCAGCGGCCGAGCCAACCTGGTGTCTGGGGGCATCCGTCTATTCGGCCGGCGCCCGGTATTGGGCTACGGATCCGGCTCTTTCCAAAAGGCCTACAGCGAGCACGTAAAAACGCACAAAGCCCCAGTCTCCGTCTCCCACACCGAGCCGATCACAGTGGCAGCCGAGCAAGGCATCGTCGGCTTGGCGCTCTACGCAGCTCTAATCGTCACTGCCCTGTGGACGATGACCACGGGCCTACGAGCATCGATGCCCGGCCTTGCCGCTGCTCGCGCGGGTGGCCCGGGGAGGGGGCCGAGAACGGACACACCTGCCCGCCCGCAGGCCCCCTCCCCGGGACAGGACCCGCGCGCCACAGCCGTCAGCCGCGCGGCAGTTCTTGCAGCCTTCATCGCGCTCCTGGTCCACACCATGGCCTACGCCGGCTTCTACGAGGACCCGATCGCCTGGGTCCTGCTGGCGGTGGGCGCCTCGCTGGCGGCAGCCGCCCCGATCCGCACCGCAACGTAGTCTCGCCGCGTGTCGGGCTACCTTCGCCGCCTAGCGACGACCGGCGCCGCCTACACGGCGGCCAGCATCCTCTCGAAGATCATCGCGGTAGCCCTGCTGCCGCTCTACACGCGCTACCTGACCCCCGCCGACTACGGCGCCGCCGAGGTGATGTTCGCGGCGGTCGTCTCGGCCAGCATTGTCGTCCGGCTCGGCACGGTCGAGGCCCTGCTGCGCTTCTACTACAAGGAGGGCGAGGATCCCGACCGCGTCGTCGCCACCTCCTTCGCGGCGATGTTCTGGGTGGCGACCGCGACGGCGCTCGTCGCGCTGCCCTTCGCCGGCCAGATCTCCGAAGCGTTGCTCAACCGCCCCGCCGCCGACCTCGCTCGCATCTCGATCGGCGGCCTCTGGGTGCTGACGATGTTCGAGTACCTGCTCACCCTGTTCCGGCTGGAGGAGCGCGCGCGCGCCTTCTTCGTCACGACGATCTTCAACGTCCTGGTGACGATCGGGCTGACCGTGGTGCTGGTCGTCGGGCAGGGCGAGGGAGCGCGGGGGCTGCTGCTCGGCAGCTATGCGAGCGGCGCCGTCTTCGTGCTCGGCCTGATCGTCGTCCACCGCCGCCGTCTCTCGCTCTGGGTCGACCGCGAGCTGCTGCGGCGGCTGATGCGCTTCGGGTTGCCGACGATGCCGGCGGAGCTCTCGCTCTACCTGCTCAACTTCGTCGACCGGATCATCATCGTCCGCTCGGCCGGCCTGGCCGAGGCGGGGCTCTACTCGCTGGCGGTCAAGTTCGCGCAGGCGGTCAACGTCCTGGTCCGCGGCTTCCAGCTCGCCTGGCCGCCGCTCGCCTACTCGATCCGCGACGACGGCGAGGCGAGGCGCGCCTACGCGGCGATCGTCACCTGGTTCGTCGCCGGCTGCGCCTTCGTCGTCACCGGCATGTGGCTGCTCTCGCGCTGGATCGTGCGGGCGCTCGCCGCGCCCGAGTTCTTCGGCTCCTACAAGGCGATCGGCCTCGTCTCCACCGCGGTCACCCTCTACGCCCTTTACATGGTGCTGGTGGTCATCCTCGGCAGGACCGGACGCACCGGCTTCAACTTCCCCGCGGCGATCGCCGCGCTCGTCGCCAACGTCGCGCTCAACCTCGCCCTGGTCCCGCCGCTGGGGATCGTCGGCGCCGGCATCGCCCTGGTCGCCTCCTACCTCGTCGTGCTGGCGCTGATGTACGGCTTTACCCAGCGCCTCTTCCCGGTCCCCTACGAATGGCGCCGCCTCACCCGCGTCGTCCTGGTCTCGGCCGCCCTGGTCGGAGCGGGCGAGCTGCTGCTGCCGACCGCGGGCGCCGCCGGCCTGCTCGGCCGCGGCGCCCTCTGCGCCGCCTACCCGTTCGCCCTCCTGGCAAGCGGCTTCTTCACCCCCGGCGAGCGCCGCTGGCTAGCCGCCCTGCGCCACCCGGGCGAGCTGATCCGGCGCCTGAACGCCCTGCGCCAGGAGCCCGTTGAGGTCGAGGGTGGCGTCCCAGAGGCCTACGAGGCGGAGCAGATCGACGAGGACATCCGCCTCTGACCGCACAGCCCTGACCCCACTTCGAGTTCGCGGTTTGTCTCGCATACCGCGACAAAACGCGAACTCAGTGGCGAGGCCCCTCGGCGATCCCGGTGCCGTGGCTTGGGAAGAGCGCTTGGCGGGCGTGGGCCCTGTAGACGCGGGCGGGTTGACTGGGGAGGACGGTTGCGGCCAGGGCTCGTAGGGCGTAGGCCCAGGCGGTGAGGAGGCGGACCGCGAAGGCGGCGGAGCGGGAGTGGTGCTTTCGCATGTAGAGGTCGCGGTTGCGGTGGAACTCGACTATGCGGGGGAGGCCGGCCGCGAGGTCGGTCGAGAGCTGGTCGTGGTGGACGGCCTCGGCGGCGGGGACGTAGAGGGTGTGCCAGCCGGCGTCGCGCAGGCGCTTGGCGAAGTCGCACTCGTCGTAGTAGACGAAGAAGGCGGGGTCGAGGTAGCCGACTTCGGCCGCGGCCTCGCGCCGCACCATCAGGGCGCTGGACTGCGCCCAGTCGACCCGGCGGGTCTCGGTCCACCTGCTCTGGACCGTGAGGAGGCGATGCAGGAAGACCGCCCCCGCCAACGCCGTGCCGACCCCGGGGAAGCGCCAGGCGCAGGGGACGGGCTTGCCGGAGGAGTCGAGCAGCTGCGCCCCGGCTGCCGCGGCCTTGGGGTCGGCATCGAGCGCGGCGACCAGAGCGGCCGTCGCACCCGGCCGCAGCTTGGAGTCCTCGTTGAGCAGCAGGCAGTAGCGGCCCCCCGCCTCGCGCAGCAGGGTCGAGTCGTTCTCCGCCTTGCCGGCCCGCCGCTCCAGCGCGATCAGCTCGATCTCGCCCGCCGGACCTTCGCCTCCTCCTTCCGTCCCCCGGGCCCGCACCGC
The DNA here is from genome assembly GCA_035566275.1 of Solirubrobacterales bacterium. Classification (GTDB taxonomy): domain Bacteria; phylum Actinomycetota; class Thermoleophilia; order Solirubrobacterales; family 70-9; genus DATMRN01. The sequence continues at coordinate 4,516 of DATMRN010000216.1, forward strand.
CTCGGCCGAGCCGTCCCCCGAGGCGTTGTCGAGGACCAGCACCTCGCACTCCAAGCCCTCCGGGTGGGTGCGCTCGATCGCCGCCAGGCAGGCGAGCAGGTGCTCGCGGCCGTTCGTGTTCACGACGCAGTAGGAGAGTGTGGGCGCCACGCAGGCCACGATAATCGCGTCGATGAAGGTGCAGCTGGTCGACCCCTCGGCCTTCACGCCGCCCTACGATCGCGCGCTCGCTGCGGCGCTGGCCCGCGCGGGCGCCGAGGTGGAGCTGCTCACCGGCAAGTTCCTCTACGGGCCGGTGCCGCCGGCCGAGGGATACCGGGT
>DATMRN010000217.1:0-2588 GCA_035566275.1 Solirubrobacterales bacterium
GTCTATGAGCAGGGCGCCGTCCTCACCCTCACCGCCACTCCGGCGCCCGGCTCGGCCTTCGCCGGCTGGAGCGGCTGCGACAGCGTCGCCGCCAACCGCTGCACGGTGGCGCTCGGCGCCGATCGGACGGTGACCTCGGTCTTCAACCTCACCGCGCCGCGACGGCCGCGCCACCACCACCACCGACGGCACGGCCATCCTCAGAAGGGGGGTCGGCGGTGAAGGGAAAGACGGGCTCGATCCTCGCGCTCGTGGGCGTCCTGGCGGCCACGGCGGCGATCGCTCAAGCCGAGGTCACCCAGCGCGGCGACATTCGGGTCAGCTTCGAAGGCAAGCTCACCCCGCACGCCCTACCCCGCAGCGGCTCCGCCCCGGTCAAGGTCGCGGTGGGCGCCAGGATCGCCGCCACCAACGGCGCCACCCCACCGCAGCTGCGCACGATCTCAATCGCGATCAACCGCAACGGGCGCTTCACCCCCGCCGGCCTGCCGGTCTGCAACCTCAAGCAGATCCAGCCCTCCACGACAGCCGACGCGCTGGCGGCCTGCCGGGCCTCCCTGGTAGGCGAGGGCAGTTTCTCGGCCAAGGTGCTCCTGCCCCAGCAGGCCCCCTTCCCCTCGGCGGGCAAGGTCTTCGCCTTCAACGGGACCTTCCGTGGCAAGCCCGCGATCCTCGCCCACGTCTACGGCACCAAGCCCGTCCCCACCTCCTACACGATCCCCTTCGAGGTCTCACCCCACCAGGGGACCTATGGCACCGTCCTGAGCGCCTCCCTGCCCCAGGTGACCTCGGAATGGGGCTATGTCACCGGCCTGCGGATGACCCTTGGTCGCACCTTCAGCTACCACGGGCAGAGGCGCAGCTACCTGAGCGCCGGCTGCCCCGCGCCGGCGGGCTTCCCCGGCGCCGTCTTCCCCTTCGCCCGCGCCAGCTTCGCCTTTGCCGGAAAGGTGAGCCTGACCAGCACCCTGACCCGCAGCTGCGGGGTGCGGGACTGAGGGCTTGCGGGGTTGAAGGCAACAACGCCTTTCGCCCTCTTCTAAGGCCCCCGCAACCAGAAGTACACGATGCCGATAGCCCGCGCAGAATCCTTTTCGGGACGGCGGGCCTCTTATCTACGCCTTGACTCTCGATCGACCAGAAGGGGACGCTAATGACGCTCATTCGTGACCATCAATCCAGACCGCGGCTGCGACGGTGAACGGCGCCGCTGGGCCCTGGCCCACCGAGCAGGTAGTCAGCGCGGCCCAGCAGGGTGATTCCGTTGCGATTGCGACACTTCTCTCCGGCTCGCATACACACGTGCGGCGCTTTGCCCACACTCTCTGCTCGACGCCCGAGGATGCAGAGGACGCAACGCAAGAGGCGCTGATCGTCTTGTACCGAAAGATCGGCACGCTGCGCGCCACCGCGGCACTCGGATCGTGGATGTTCCAAATCGTGCGCAACGAGTGCATCCGTAGATCGCGGCTCGCGCTTCGCAGGTCCAGCCAATCCGCGATGGTCGAGCCCTCCGCTGAAGACGCCGCCCTCGCCCGCCTGGAGATCGAGCGGATCGTCGACTCGATCGCCGGGCTTCCCCCCGAGCAGCGCGCTGTCCTCGTCCTGCGCGACATCCAGGGCTTATCGGGAGCGGCGACGGCTCGGGAGCTGAGCCTCAGCCGTGCCGCGATGAAGTCGCGTCTGCATCGCGGCCGCGAAGCGGTCCGCTTACGGCTTGCTGCCTCAAAGGACACGACCAGCGACGGAGGTTCCGAAGATGCCTAGCCACCGACGAACGGGAGGACAGAAGATGAGAGCTCATAGGCGAAAGACGGTGGCCGCCGTGCTCGCCGCGACCGCCGTGCTGAGCAGCGTCTCGGCGACCGCGATCCTCGCCGCCGGCAACGCGATCACCATTCGCGCCGGCAACCTGGTGCTCCAAGCCGAAGGCGTTATCACCCCGAAGGCGCTGCCGAAGAACAGGATGACGCCGATCAGCCTGCACGCCCGCGGCTCGGTCGCAACCGCCGACGGCAGCCACGTCCCGCCCGCTCAGACCGTCCACCTGCAGGTCGATAGGCACTTCAGAATCGAATCCACCGGGCTGCCGAGTTGCACGGCCGTCAAGATCAAGGCCTCCGCCCCCTCCCAGGCGATCAAGGCTTGCGGCCCGGCCCTGATCGGGAGGGGGTCTGGCGCCGCCCAGGTCGAATTCCCCGAATCGGCTCCCTTCAGCGCCAAAGGCCCGCTGCTGGGCTTCAACGGCCCGAGAGTCGGTGGGTACCCGGAGATGCTCTGGTACGTCTACGTGGCCGTTCCGGTGCCGACCGCGCTCGTCTGGGTCGCCAAGCTCTCCAAGGACAGCGGCAAATACGCCTACCGGATCTCGCAGACGATCCCCAAGCTCGCCGGCGGCAGCGGCTCGCTGACAGGTTTTGAGGTTACGGTCGGCCGCAAGTGGACCTACAGGGGCAGGCAGCACTCCTACCTCAGCGCGGAGTGCCCGGACGGCCGTTTCATCGACCAATTCGAAGCCGCCTTCGGCGGCGGCACCAACCTCACCGGCACCTTGGTGAACAGCTGTCAATCGAAGGGTTGAGGCCGAG
>DATMRN010000218.1:0-8801 GCA_035566275.1 Solirubrobacterales bacterium
AAGGCGCTCACCGAGATCGCCCACCGGCAGGGAGTCGAGGCGGCGCTGCGCTCCCCCTGGCTGCTGGTCGCGGCGGCGAGCCTCCTCGCGGCCTTCTTCTGCTTCCAGCGCGCGCTTCAGACCAATCGCGCCCTGACCGCCATCGCCCTGATGGAGGCCGGCGCCAACTCCTCCGCGATCCTCGCCGGCTTTGTCGTGTTCGGCGACTCGCTCGGCGCCAGCGTCCCGCTCGCCGTGTTGCACGCCCTGGCCTTCGGTGCGGTTGGCTACGCGGCCTGGTCGCTGGCGCCGGCGCAGGAGCGCCTCCTCTTGGCGGATGGGCAGCCTGCGGACCATGACCCGTCTCAGCCCCCCGCCAGCCGGCGGCTCGCGTAGCGCAGAGCGAGCGGCATCTCGTGCCTCCAGAGGGCCCAGCTGTGCGCGCCGGGCACATTCAGCGCCAAGGCCGGGACCCCGAGCGAGCGCAGCTCGGCGGCGAACCTGCCCTGTTGAGGAGCGAACCGGTCCCTGCCCGTGTAGAGGAGGACGTGGATCGGGAAGCGGCGCAGCGAGCCGGACAGGCCGCCGGCGTAGTTCTGCGGGCTGGCCGCGCGCAGGGCAGCCGGGGAGGCGCCGGCGTAGACGCCGTCGCGGGTCTGCGTGAAGTATCCCGACCAGCTCTCGATTGTCGAGAAGAGGGGCAGATTTCGCAGGGCGATGTTGACCGCCCCGTAGCCGCCCATCGAGAGCCCGGCGATCGCCCGGGCGCCGCGGCTGGGGATCGTCGCCCAGCGGGAGTCGACGTTCCGCACGGCCGCCAGCACGGCGCTTTCGTAGGCGCCGTGGGCGGTGTTGGCCCACTCCGTGTCGTGGACGAAGGTCCCGTCCACGGCTTCCGGCATCACCACCAGGAACGGCTTGATCCGGTGCCTGGCGAGCAATTCGTCCACGTCCACCCCGACCCTGCCGACATCGATGAAGAGCATCGCGACGCTGCCGGTGCCGTGCAGAAGGTAGAGGACAGGGAAGCGCACGCCGCGCGCGGCGGCGGTCGCGTAGCCGGCGGGGAGGTAGACCAGGTAGGAGTCCCGGCGGTGCAGCGGCCGCGAGAAGAAGGAGACGCGCACGAGCTTTCCCCGCTTGACTCCGGCCGCATCGCGGGGCGGCGGGAAGCCCCGGTACACGACGTAGTTGTGCACATAGGCCCAGGCGCCGTAGGAGCCCACGCCCAGGAACGCGGCCGCGAGCAGGGCGATGAGCCGAACCCTCACTCGAGGCGCCTCTCGCGGGCGGTCGGGCGTGCGATGGCCGGTCGTCGGGTCACGGACAGCCTGTCGGCTCTCGCATCGAGCGTCTGCATCACCGGCTCTTCCTGATCGACGACCGGGGAGGGGCCGGACTGCAATGCCCCGGCCGGAACGGCCTGGCTCAGGCCGCTGACGTCTTTGGCGGTGGCGGCGGTCGGGACGTGGCTCCCGAGGAACTGGCCCGGAAGGACCAGCGACAGGACGAGCAGCGCCGTGGCGCCGACCCAGGCAAGCGCCGGCCTGGGCCGATAGGGCACGGCGGCGGTCTCCGCCGGAGCGGGCAAACCGCGTGCCAGGGGAGCCGACTTCCACCGCTCCGGCATGGAGGGGGACCTCGGGCCGGAGACGTAAGCCTCAGCCTGGAGCACCCGCAGCGCGGCGAGCGGCAGCTGGGCCAGGCTGCCGTAGACCAGGTGCCGGGGGCGCCACTCGGGCTCGAACTTGGCGTTGAAGCGGACCAGCCGCTCGAGCTGGAAGCGACCGTGCACCGCGCGCAATGTGAGGCGCAGCAAGCGCTGACCGTGGCTGAGGGCCGCATCGGATGCCATCACGTGCGCGAACCCCGCGAAGTTGAGGCTGATCTGCGCCAGCCCTGCGGAGCGGGCGTGCTCGATCGCCGCCACGACCAGCGCCTCGTTCAGCCCGTTCGGCTCCCCTCCGCTCCTTCGCATCAGATCGAGGGAGAGGCCGTCGCGAAGCGTCGCGAAGCGAAGGAAGGCACGCAGCTCGCCTTCGGGGTCGCGGCCGAGCACGTAGACGCCGGCGGGGTCTTCCCCGGCGCCCGCCAGGCGACCGAGCGTCATTGCGAACCCCGTCAGCCGCTTCTGGCGCGAGCGCCAGCTCTCCTCGACCTCGGCCAGCTCGAAGGCCAGCCCGTCGTCGGTCAGGTCGCGCCCCTGGACCACCTCGACCGTCCAGCCGCGGCGTTCGACCCGGGCGACCGACTGGCGCACCTTGCGGATCTTCCTTCCTTCCAGAGAGAAGGACCGCGGATCGACGACGGCCTCCTCGCCGATTCGCATCGCGCTCAGGCCGAGCTCACGGTACTCGCCGAGGTGGCGATCCGACGCCGCCGTCAGCACGACGCGCCAGCGCCGGCGTTCTGCGACACGGAGGAAGCTCCTCAAGATCGATCCGGCGCTTCCCGGGGGACCGATCGGATCGCCCGAGACGACCGCCGTCTCCCGCAGGACCCGGTATGCGAGGAAGCCGCCGGCCGCGAAATGCAGGGCCTTGTCCTCGCGCAGGGCGAACGGGGCCAGCGAGTCCGTGCCGTTCGACTCGACGATCTCAAGGGCCCGGCTGTGCTCTCCCGGCCGGTGGCCGTCGGCTCCCGGTCTCGGTCGCAGCATCACCGTCCTGGCCGCCACCAGCAGAGCGGCGAGGCCGAGCTCGATCCTGATCGGACCGAGCCCCAGCGCCGCCGCCAGCATCGACAGCCCCGCCGCGACGGCAAGAGCGACCGTCGTCGCGCGTATCGGTGCTGCCGGGCGTCGGTTCACGTCATGGGACCAGCGGGCGTACTCGACGAAGTTCCGCCAATTCTTCGCGCCCACCCTTAAGGCGGTCTGAGGATTTGCTAAGGGGATCGTGAGGATAGGCGGCGGCCGCTACCCGTAGCGCTCGCCGATGACCTGGCGAAGCTTGGAGCGGTCGCTCAGACTGCGGAGACGCGAGTTGAGGCTCGGTTAGCGCGTCGGCAGGCGAAGCGCTGTCTACCCGCCGTAGTGGCCGTAGCCGTGACCATGGCCGTTGCCCGGGCCCGTGTCGCCCTGCGGCGGGGGCGAAGGTTCGTTCTTGCCGGGGTCGACGGGGTATTGACCGGGTGGTTCATCCGTGACGACGGGAGCGCGGGGCACGTGGCCGTGGCCGCCCGCATTCGAGGCGGAGTCTTCGCTCTTTGAGCTTCCCCGACCCCAGCCATGGCCCTCGCCTGGGTGACCCGTCTCGGTTACGGCGACGGGTGGCGAGGTCGCGGCGGGCGGCGGGCTTGGAGGAGGTGGCGGTGCCGGGGCGGTGGGAGGTGGGTTGGAGGGGGCGCCACCGGGATCTCCCCCCGCAGGATGTTCGCCACCTTTGCCCGGCGGTGGCGCAGGGACGAGGACCAGCTCGGAGCCGGAGAGGCGCGTGTGACTCGATCCGTCTGCGTGCAGGCGGGTGGCGACGGTCCCGCCGGCGCCCGAACGCGACGAGGCGGTGTTGGGCAGCGGGCGATGGCGGAGCACAGCGCCTCCAGCCTGGGATGCGGGAGTCGCGGCGATCGCACGGTTGTGAACGGCCATGTGCTCCACGGGCAGGCCGGGGATCGGGGCATCCAGGAGGTTGGGCCAGCCCAACTGGGAGATGAACGCGACGAGCCCGAGGCCGATCGCCGCCGTCAGCCCGAACAGCAGGAACGCGGTGCTTCGCGCTCTCTCCAGCAGCCCATCGCCCGCGACGCTGTGCTTGGCGACGAGTCGTGAGAGCTGCTCTCCAAGCTTGGATGACACCTCTACGGTTATCGACCGAGGACGGCGAGGGAAAAGCCGCGAGGCGACGGACTCCTACTTTTCGTTAGGTGATCCGTTGGCGATTCAGCCGTAGCGCTCGCCGATGATCGCTCGCAGCTTGGAGCGGTCGTGGCGGGCCTGCACCCGGCGCACGGTGCCGGAGCGGGAGCGCATCACGAGGGATTCGGTCGAGGCGCCGGGCCCGCGGTAGCGGACGCCCTGGAGGACGTCGCCGTCGGTGACGCCGGTGGCGGAGAAGAAGACGTCCTCGCCCGAACAGAGGTCGTCGGCGGTGAGGATGCGGTCGAGGTCGTAGCCGGCGTCGATCGCCGCCCGGCGCTCGCCGTCGTCGCGCGGCCAGAGGCGGCCGAGGAGCTGCCCTCCCATCGACTTCAGCGCCGCCGCGGAGATGACGCCCTCCGGCGTACCGCCGATGCCCCAGAGCAGGTCGACCGGGGAACGGTCGCTGACCGCGAGCAGGGCGGCGGAGACGTCGCCGTCGGCGATCAGGCGGATGCGGCCGCCGGCCTCGCGGACCTCGCGCATCGCCTCCTCGTGGCGGGGGCGGTCAAGCATGACGACGGTGACGTCGCCTATTCCGGCCCCTCTGCGCTCGGCGATCAGCCTCAGCGTCTCCGGCAGCGGGCGGTCGAGGTCGAGCAGGTCGGCGATCTCCTCGCCGCCGGCCATCTTCTCCATGTAGACGCAGGGACCGGGGTCGAACATCGTGCCGCGCTCGGCGAGCGCGATCACCGCGATCGCGCTGGGCATGCCGAGCGCGCAGAGGCGCGTCCCCTCGAGCGGGTCGACGGCGATGTCGACGACCGGCGGGCTGCCGTCGCCGATCTGCTCGCCGTTGTAGAGCATCGGCGCCTCGTCCTTCTCCCCCTCGCCGATGACGACGATGCCGTCCATCGAGACCGAGTCGAGCACGAAGCGCATCGCGTCGACGGCAGCCTGGTCGGCAGCGATCTTGTCGCCTCGGCCGACCCAGCGGGCGGAGGCCAGAGCGGCAGCCTCGGTAACCCGCACCAGCTCCAGAGCGAGGTTGCGATCGGGCTTGGTCTGCGCGTTCCCCTCCATTGCCCGGCACCCTACCCATGAAGAACCGATTAGCGAACGTCACGATCTGATTCTCCGTGAGCGGCGCCGATATGGCGATTGCCACCGCCCCCGGACGCGAAGCGGAGGAGGCGGTGGTTTATGTTGCCTGCGTGCCTCAGCGCTGGGGATTGACACTGCCTTTGCCGGGCCTCTCGCTCGCCGATCACGAGGAGCATGTGAAGGCGGCGGAGGCCGCCGGCTACACCGACTTCTGGAGCGGCGAGACCAACGGGCCGGATGGCTTCACACCGCTGGCGCTGGGCGCGGCCTGGACGGAGCGGGCGCGGTTGGGGACCGGGATCGTCGGGGTGTTCCAGCGCGGGCCGGCGCTGCTGGCGCAGGAGGCGGCGGCGCTGGACAGCGCCTCGCGGGGGCGGTTCGTGCTCGGGATCGGCTCCTCCTCGGACCGGATCGTCGAAGGCTGGAATGGGATTCCCTTCGAACGGCCGCTGAGCAGGGTGCGCGAGACGCTCGACTTCCTGCGCACGGCGCTCGACGGCGATCGCACCGCGACCGGCTTCAAGCTGGAGACCGCGCCGGCGCAGCGGGTGCCGATCGTGCTGGCGGCGCTGCGCGGCAGGATGCTCGACCTCGCGGTGGAACGCGCCGACGGGGCGTTCACCAACTTCCTGCCGCTCGGCGGCCTGTCCAAGGTGACCGCTCAGCTGGACGGCGCGGCGGAGGGCTTTGAGCTGCTCTGCCGCTTCTTCTGCCTGCCTGGCGAGCGCGAGGCGGTCGAGCCGCTCGCCCGCTTCATGTTCTCCTCCTACATCACCGTCCCGGTCTACGCCGCCTTCTACCGCTGGCTCGGCTACGGCGAGGAGATCGACGCGATGGTCTCCGCCTGGGAGTCGGGCGACCGCCAGGCCGCCGCCGCGGCCGCCCCCTGGAAGCTGATCGAGGAGATGTTCATCTTCGGCACCCCGGAGGAGATGAAGGAGCGGATCGCGGCCTTCGTCGATGGCGGCATCACCCTCCCGATCCTGACCCCGATCACGACGCCCGACAAACTCGGGGAACTAATCGACGCGTTGGGCAAGGCTTAGGGCGTAATCATCCGCCGTGTCGGTGAACCAGCCGGTTAGCTTCAGCCCCGCCTCCGCGTAGACCCGCTCCAGCCGCTCGCGGGTGAACTTGCTGGAGATCTCGGTTCGCATCTCCTCACCGGCGGTAAAAGCCACGTCCATGTCGAGGCCCTCGACGCGAACGGCCTGGTCGGCGAGGGAGCGGAGGCGGATGTCCATACGCGCCTCCTCGCCGTCGTAGCGGGCGACGTGCTCGAAGGCGGCGAGGTCGAAGTCGGCCCCCAGCTCGCGGTTGAGGACCCGCAGAACGTTCTTGTTGAACTCGGCGGTGACGCCACCGGCGTCGTCGTAGGCGGCCTCGAGCCGGGCCGGCTCCTTGACCAGGTCGGTGCCGAGCAGGAGGCGGTCCTCGGAGCCGAGCATCGCGCCCAACCGGGCGAGGAACTCGCGGCGGGCGCTCGGGTAGAGGTTGCCGATCGTCCCGCCGAGGAAGGCGATCAGCCTCCCCCCTCCCCCATTCGGGATCCGCTCCAGGTGGTGCTCGAAGTCGCAGACGAGGCCGCGGACCGCGAGGCCGGGGTACTCCTGAACCAGGCTCTCCGCCGTCTCGTGGGTGATCTCCTCGGAGATGTCGACCGGGACGTAGGTATCGAGGCAGCCGGCGTCGCGCATCGCGCTCAGCAGGTGGCGTGTCTTGGCGGCCGAGCCCGAGCCCAGCTCGACCAGGGTGGCCGGCTCGCCGGCGGCGGAGAGGATCTCGGCGGAGCGCTCGGCGAGGATCGAGCGCTCGGCGCGGGTCGGGTAGTACTCGGGCAGCTCGGTGATGCGCTCGAACAGCTGGGAGCCGCGCTCGTCATAGAAGTACTTCGGCAACAGCTCCTTGGGGTCGGAGCGGAGGCCGGCGCGGACATCGCGCGCCATCGCCGCGGCGGCATCGGCGTCGAGATGGACGTCGATCGCGATCAAAGGTCCCTCGCGCAGCGCAGGCCGGCGAAGATCTGGCGGCGCTCGGGCAGGTCCCAGTTGCGGAAGCTGGGACGGATGACATCGCGACTGGTCGCCCACGAGCCGCCTCGCAGCACCTTGTGCTCGTCGCCGAAAAAGACTTCCGAGTACTCCGGGTACGGAAACGCCTCGAAGCCGGGATAGGGAAGGAAATCCGAGGACGTCCACTCCCAGACCTGCCCGAGCATCAGCACGCCGGCGCGGGCCGCCTCCCACTCCTGCTCGGTCGGCAGCCGCTTGCCGGCCCAGCGGGCGAAGGCGTCGGCCTCGTGCCAGGAGACGTGGATGACCGGGTAGGCGGGATCGACCGGGTGGGCGCGGCCCATCGCGTTGCGGACCCATCCCCCCTCCCCGTCGTGCTCCCAGTACATCGGCGGCTCGGCGCCGGTCGACTCCATGAACTGGACATACGCGCCGTTGGCCACCGGGGTTCGGTCGATCTCGAACGGAGCGAGCGCGACCGTGTGGCGGGAGCGCTCGTTGTCGTAGGCGAAGCCCTCGGGCCCGGCGCCGATCGTGTGCTCTCCTCCCTCCACAGCGACCATCTCGGCACCGTCCGGCGCCGGCTCCGCCGCGACCTCGGCATCCACTCGCACCGGCTCGTAGCCATCGACCATCTGCAGGAGCTGCAGCATCGTCTCGTTGTGCTGGTGCTCGTGGGCAAGCAGCATCTCGTAGACGAAGCCGCCCTGTAGCAGCGGGTCCTCGGCGTCGTCGCTCAGGTCGATGCCGTCGAGCACGTCGAGGGTTCGCTCGCGGACGTCGGCGAGGTAGGCGCGCAGCTCGGCATCCCGGAGGATCGGCAGCTCCCCACGGGTCCTGCGGGGGTTCTCGATCGCGTCGTAGAAGCGGCCGAGGTCGCCGTGCAGCGGCTCGCGCCCGCCGATCGTCTGCACCAGCCACAGCTCCTCGAAGTTGGCGATGTGGCCGAGATCCCAGGCCAGTGGGCTGAGGATCGGCGAATAGACGCGGTTGAGCTGGCGGTCGTCGAGCGGCTCGATCAGCTCCAGGGTCCGCTCCCGCGCCTCGGCGAGACGTTCCGCGATCGCATCCTTGGAGCTTGCCGTCACCTCGATGGCGATGTGAAAACCCTAGCGAGGTCGGTCCTCCGGGTGTGAAAGCGACCGGCGGGCGCCGGTCAGTTGGTCCCTTCGGCCTCCGGGTTTCGCCAGACGCGCTTCAGCCACGGGGGCCTGACCGCGAAGCCCGGAGAGTTGCCGACGTCGGCGGCGGCGATCGGCTCGAAGGGGATCAGGTGGACGCGGCGGCCGGGGGTGAAACGGTCGACGTGGGGGATGCCGATCGCGTTGCCGGCGTGGCTGCCGCCGGAGACGAGCAGCAGGTGGGTCTCCGGGCCCCAACCGTCGTGGGCGCGGGCGCCAACCGTCTCGGCGAATTCCTTCAGCGGGTCGATACCCGCGTCCGAGCCCCAGTTGGCGATCCCCTTGGCGTAGTTGTAGCCGTTATGGGAGGAGGCCCGCTCGTCGACCTTGCCGCCGGGCCGGATGCGGATCTGCACGCTTTCCCAGTCGTCGCGGTGATAGGCCTCTTCGCCGACGATCGGCACACCACGCAGGGTGGCGGAATCCGCGTAGTAGGTCCAGTACTGGAGATACAGGTTGCCGGCGCGGGCGCCGGAGCAGTCGTCTCCCTTCGCCTCGGACCGTTCGGCGGCGTCGGGGCGGCAGTCGACGACGTGGACGAACGCGGAGACCGCCAGCCGGCGGTCGGTGCGGTGGACCAGGCCAGGGGCGGAGCCGTCGCCGCAGGCGGTGCTGCGGCAGCGGCGGAAGTCGACCGGGACGGCGCGGGAGCCTTCCTCGAAGGCGATCATCGGCATGTGTTCGCGGACCAGCTTGCCGACTTCGGTCCCGTAGGCGGCGATCAGCGCC
>DATMRN010000219.1:0-4361 GCA_035566275.1 Solirubrobacterales bacterium
CCGCGCGCAGGAGGGGCACCCGACTCCCTTGCGACACGCTCAGGTTGCGCTGGGGGAGTTCGAGGCCGTCCAGGGAGGTGCCCCGGCCAGGATGGCTGCGGCGTAGGAGGTGAAGCTTCCGGCGGTTATGGCGGTGCGGGCGTGGGTTGTGAGTTGGTGCATGTAGGTGAGGTTGTGCAGGCAGATGAGGCGGACTGCGGTCAGCTCTTCGGCTCGGGATAGGTAGCTGATGTAGTCGCGGTCGTGGTGCTGGCAGGCTGGGCAAGGGCAGCCCTCCACGAGTGGGTCGCGGTCTCCTGCAAAGCCAGCCTTTCGAAGATCGAGGCGGAAGCGGGTCTCTGGGCTGGCGGCCAGGGCCACGCCGTGGCGGGCGAGGCGGGTCGGGACCGCGCAGTCGAAGACGTCGAGGCCGAGGGCGATGCCTGCGAGCAGATCGTCTACCTCGCCGATGCCGAGCAGATGCTTGGGCGCCTGCTGGGGCAGGAGCGGCGTGGTGAACCCCAACACCTCGCGCATCTCCTCCTTGTCGCGTCCCAGCGTCCCCCCGATGGCGAGCCCATCGACCCCGGCTTCGGAGACGGCCTGCGCCGACTCCCGTCGCAGGTCCTCGTGGACCCCGCCCTGGACGATCCCGAACACAGCCTGCCGCTCCGGCCCGTTCTCCCCATGCCACTCCAGGCAGCGATCGAGCCACCGATGCGTCCGCTCGGTCGAGCGGGCCGTGTACTCACGGTCGGCGTGGAACGGGGTGCACTCATCAAACACAAGAGCGATGTCAGCCCCCAGCTGCACCTGGACCTCCATCGAAATCTCCGGCGAGATGAACAGCGAGCTGCCGTCGCGGTAGGAGCGAAACCGCACTCCCTCCTCGCCGATCGAGACAACCGATCCCTGATCGCCACCCCGCCGGCCACTCCCCTTGACCTCGTTGGCGACGCCGCCATGAGCAAGCGAGAACACCTGAAACCCACCCGAATCGGTGATCAACGCCCTGTCCCAGCCCATGAACCCATGCAGCCCACCAGCTTTTGCAATCCGCTCCGGCCCCGGCGAGACAAACAAGTGGTACGTGTTCCCCAGCACCATCTCGTACCCCAGCCCAGCAACCTCCGCGGATTCCAACCCACGCACCGTCCCCTTCGTCGCCAGCGGAATGAACGCAGGCGTCCGCACCTCCCCGTGCGCCGTGTGCAGCACCCCGGCTCGAGCGCTCCCATCCCGCGCCTTCACCTCGAACCTCAACCTCCCAGGCTCGACCCTCATCGAATCTGCGGAACGTATTGACGAGTACCGGTGGGAGGTCCGGCGGTGCCTGGCACCAGCCGTTGGCTGGTGCAATTGGGTGCGCCTTCGGCGCCCCGAATCTCTCCGCGGTGCCGGGGGAGGCGCCGGCGGACCTCCCACCGGTACTCGTCGTAGCGGCTGGTGCTAGGCACCGCCGGACCTACCACCGGCGCCTCCCACCACCAACGACCGCCCGGTCATCGCATCCGGCTGGGGGATGCCTAGGAGCTGAAGCACCGTCGGCGCAACGTCGGCGAGGATCCCATGGTCGCGCAGCTCAAGACTGTCGACATTGACGATCAACGGCACCGGGTTGAGCGAGTGCGCGGTGTTGGGGGAGCCGTCCGGCTCGAGCATGTGATCGCAGTTGCCGTGATCCGCGGTGACGATGCAGGCGCCGCCGGTCGCCTCGACCGCCGCAACTACGTCCCCAAGGCACCCATCGACCTCCTCCACCGCCTTGACCGCCGCCGGGATCACCCCGGTGTGCCCGACCATGTCCGGGTTGGCGAAGTTGACGATCCCAAAGCGATAGTCGCCGCTCGACCAGTGACCGATGAACGCGTCGGCCGCCCCTCGGGCGCTCATCTCCGGCTTGTGGTCATACGTCGGCACGTCCCGTGGCGACTCCACCAGGAACCGCTCCTCGCCGTCCCACTCCCGCTCCCGCCCCCCGTTGAAGAAGTAGGTGACGTGCGCGTACTTCTCGGTCTCGGCGACGTGCAGCTGGCGACCGCCGGCCTCGGAGATCGTCTCGGCAAGGGTCGTCTTCGGCCGCGCCTCCGGGAAGGCGACCGGGTAGGGCCATCCCTTGCGGTACGCGGTCATCGTGGTCAGGTCGAGCAGCGGGCCGGCGGCGCGGGAGAACTCGCCGAAATCCGGCTCGGCGAGGGCGCGGGTCATCTGCCGGGCTCTATCCGGGCGGAAGTTGACGAAGATCGCCACGTCGCCCTCGGCGGCGCCGTCGTAGTCGCCGATCACGGTCGGCACGACGAACTCATCAGTCTGGTCGCGCTCGTAGGAGGCGACGATCGCCTCCCCGGCGCCGGCCGCCCGCAGCCCCTCGGCGTGGACGATCGCGTCATAGGCGAGCTTGGTCCGCTCCCAGCGGGTGTCGCGGTCCATCGCGTAGTAGCGGCCGCTGACCGTGGCGACGCGTCCGGCATGGCGCAGCCAGCGCTCCAGCTCGGCGAGGTAGCCCTTGCCCCCGTGCGGAAGCGTGTCGCGGCCGTCGGTGAAGGCGTGGAAGACGAGGTCGGGGACCCCCTCATGGGAAGCCAGCTCGACGCAGGCCTCGATGTGCTCCCAGCCGGAGTGGACGCCGCCGTCGGAGACGAGGCCGAGCAGGTGGAGGCGGCCGCGCGGGCTGTTGCGGGCGCGCTCGCAGGCGGCGAGCAGCGCCTCGTTCTCGAAGAAGCTGCCGTCGGCGATCGCGTCGTCGATCCGCGCCAGGTCCTGCTTGACGATGGCGCCGGCGCCGAGGTTGAGGTGGCCGACCTCGGAGTTGCCCATCTGCCCGTCGGGCAGGCCGACGTCGCGGCCCTGGGCGGAGAGCTGCGTGTGGGGAAAACCGTCCCAGAGGCGGTCGAAGACGGGAGTCTCAGCGAGGGAGATCGCGTTGCCGGGACCGGGCTCGGCCAGGCCCCAGCCGTCGAGGATGACCAGCGCCAGCGAGGGAGCGGGCAGATCCGTCAACCGGCCGCTTCCACGATCGCCGCGAAGTCGCCGGGGTCGAGGCTGGCGCCGCCGACCAGCGCCCCGTCGACGTCGGGCTGAGCCATCAGCTCGACGGCGTTGCCCGGCTTCACCGAGCCGCCGTAGAGGATGCGGGCCCGGTCCGCCTCCGCGCCGAGGATGCGCAGGGTGTCGCGGATGAAGGCGATCGCCTTCTGCGCCTGCCCGGGGGACGCGGTGCGGCCGGTGCCGATCGCCCAGATCGGCTCGTAGGCAACGACGACCCGGGCCAGGCCTGCCGGGTCGACCGCGGCCAGGTCAGTCTGGAGCTGGCGCTCCAGCACCGCCTCGGTCTGGCCGGCGTCGCGCGCCTCCTCGGTCTCGCCGACGCAGAGGATCGGCTCGAGGCCGGCGGCGAGCGCCGCCGGGACCTTGCGGGCCAGCGCCTCGTCGGTCTCGCAGAAGAGCCGCCGGCGCTCGGAGTGGCCGAGAACCACCGCGTCGACTCCCACCTCCCCCAACATAGCCGCCGAGACCTCGCCGGTGAAGGCGCCCGAGACCTCCTCGTGCATGTTCTGGGCGGCGACCCGCACGGCGTTGCCGCGCGAGCGCTCGACCACCTCGCTGAGCGCGAGAAAGGACGGGCAGATGACCACGTCGTTCTGCGTCGCGGCGATCCGCGGCAGCAGGGCGTCGACGAACTGCGCGGCCTCGGCGACCGTCTTGTGCATCTTCCAGTTGGCGGCGATGCAGGGCGTGCGCTCAGGCATCGAGCAGCGCCTCCACTCCCGGCAGCTTCTTTCCCTCCAGCAGCTCCAAAGACGCTCCTCCTCCGGTAGAGAGCCAATCCACCTTCTCACCAAGCCCGAACCGCTGCAGCGCGGCAACCGAGTCGCCGCCGCCGACCACCGTGGTCCCGGGCGCGTCCGCGACCGCCTCGGCGACCGCCCGCGTCCCCGCGGCGAACGGCTCCAGCTCGAAGGCGCCCATCGGCCCGTTCCAGAGCACCGTGCCCGCGGCGGCGATCGCTCCGGAGTAGGCGGCCGCGGTGCGCGGGCCAATGTCGAGGCCCATCCATCCGTCCGGCACCTCCACCCCCTCGCTCTCGCGCCGCTCTGTGTCGGCATCAAAGCGCTCGCCCAGGACCAAGTCGACCGGCAGCATCAGCTCACAATCGGAGGACTTCGCCCGCTCCAACGCCTCCGCCGCCGGCGCCACGCCCTCCTCCTCGACCAGCGAGTCGCCAGTCGGAATCCCCTGGGCACGGAAGAAGCTGAAGCACATCGCGCCGCCGATCAGGATGCGGTCGGCGATCTCCAGGAAGCGGTCGATCACGCCGACCTTGTCGGAGACCTTGGCGCCGGCGAGGACGACGACCAGCGGCCGCCGCGGAGACTCGACCA
>DATMRN010000220.1:0-9194 GCA_035566275.1 Solirubrobacterales bacterium
GTGATCGAGGCGCTCTCGGTCGCGATCCAGGTCTTCTCCTTCAAGGCCTTCCGCCGTCGAATCCTGCTGATGGCGCCGCTTCACCACCACTTCGAGATGATGGCCTGGTCAGAGACCAAGATAATGCTCCGCTTCTGGATCATCGCCGCTGTGTGCTCCGGGATCGGCTTCACGCTGTACCAGCAGTCGATCGGGCGGTAGTGGGGAAGCTCGCACAGGGTCGACTGGGTGTAGCGCGAAGCTATGCCTGATGACTGCGCCGCCTCCTAGGAAGCTTCGCCCAGAGCTTCCTCAAGGTCCATATCTGGTCGTGGGGCTCGCCAGGTCGGGCCAGGCCGTGGCGCAACTCCTTGCCGGACGGGGCGAGAAGGGGGTCGCTGTCGATTCTGGGCATCCGGAGGGGGTGGCAGGGCTGCGGGGGGCTGGTGTCGAAGTTGTCTTGGATGGGGATGGATTGGCACTTCTCGACGGAGTTCGGACGGTTGTCAAGAGCCCGGGCGTTCCTCGGGAGGCGCCGGTGATCTCGGCCGCGCTGGAGCGGGGGATCGACGTGGTCGGGGAGCTGGAGCTGGCCTGGCGGGCGATTCCCAATCGCTTCGTCGCCGTGACCGGGACCAACGGGAAGACGACGACTGTGGAGTTGCTTGGGCACGTGTATCGAACGGCAGGTGAGCCGGTTGCCGTGGCAGGCAACGTTGGCACGCCGCTCTCCGTGTTGGCTGGCGATCTGGCTCCCGACGCCACGGTCGTCTGCGAGGCGTCGAGCTTTCAGCTCGAGGACAGCGTCGCCTTTGCGCCGGAGTGCGCCGTCTTCCTCAACCTCGCGTCCGATCACCTCGATCGTCATGTCGACCTCGATGCCTACCTGGCGGCGAAGTTGCGGATCTTTGCCAATCAGGGCAACGACGACCTCGCTGTCTACAACGGCGACGATGCGGCGCTCGCCGGCGTCGACCTCGGCGGTTGCGCCCGTCGGGTCGCCTTCTGCCACGGAGCCGGGCCCGACTGTGAGGTCTCGCTCTCCCGGGGCACGATCTTCTACGACGGCGAGCCTCTGCTCGCGGTCGAGGAGCTTGGGTTGTTCGGCGAGCACAACGTCGCAAACGCGATGGCCGCCGCAGCGACGGCTCTCTCGATGGGCCTCGACCGCGACGCGGTGCGCGAGGGGCTGCGCAGCTTCGCCGGGGTGCCACACCGGCTCGAGCAGGTGGCCGATATTCGCGGCGTCCGCTTCGTCAACGACTCCAAGGCGACCAACGTCGCCTCGGCTGTGGTCGGGCTGAGCGCCTTCGAGGGCGGGGTTCACGCGATTCTCGGCGGCAGCGAGAAGGGCGATTCGTTTGCGCCGCTCCTCGACCCGATCCGCGAGCGTTGCGCGGCCTGCTACCTGACCGGCGCGGTCGCCGACCGCCTGGCCGCCGAGCTGGCGCCGGTGGCCGAGACCGGGATCCCGCTGCACCGTTGCGCCGATCTCGAGGACGCGGTGCGCCGTGCCGCCGCAGCGGCCCGTCCCGGCGAGGTCGTCCTGCTCTCACCCGCCTGCGCCAGCTTCGACGCCTTCCGCGACTTCGAAGAGCGGGGCGAGCGCTTCCGCGAGATCGTCGAGGGGCTGCGGTGAGCGCCCGCACCCTCGCTCTCGGCCGTCCCGCCAAGCCCCACAGGGCGAAGAAGACGAAGAAGCGCTCGCGCGCCGCCGCGCCCTCGGTCGAGTACAACATGCTGCTCACCGCGACCCTGTGTTTGCTCGCCTTCGGCGCGGTGATGGTCTTCTCGGCCAGCTCGACCACCCAGGTCCTCAGCAACGGCGGGCTCTCCAACAGCGCCTACTACCTGAAGCGCACCCTGATGTTCGGCGCCTTCGGCCTGCTCGTCATGCACCTGACCGCGCGCCACGGGCTGGCGCTCGCCCGCCGCCTCACCCCGGCGATCCTGGCCCTCTCGCTTTTCCTGCTGCTTGCCGTGCTCGGGGTCGGCTCGACCGTCAACGGGGCCAGCCGCTGGATCGGCTCGGGCTCGCTGCAGATCCAGCCCTCCGAGCTGGCCAAGGTGGCGCTGATCCTCTACGGCGCCGACCTTCTGGCCCGCAAGCCGGTGCGGGCGCGGACGATCGCCGGCTTCATGCCCCTTCTGCTGGTCGCCGGCCTCGCCTGCCTGCTGATCGTCGTCGAGCCCGACATGGGAACCGCGATGGTCATCGCCTTCGCGGTCGGCGCGACCTTGATCGCCGCCGGCGCCCGCCCCCGCGACCTCGGCCTGATCGCCCTGGCGCTCGGCTCCGTCGTCCTCCTCCTCACCGTGATCGAGCCCTACCGGATGGCTCGCCTCACCGGCTTCCTGCATCCCGGCGCCGACGCGTCCGGGGCCGGCTTCCAGGCGGCCCAGGCGAAGATCGCGCTCGGCTCGGGCGGCATCTTCGGGGTCGGCATCGGCAACGGCGTACAGAAGGCCTTCTACCTGCCCGAGGCCCACACCGACATGATCACCGCGGTGATCGGCGAGGAGCTGGGGCTGGTCGGGATCCTCGGCGTCGTCGGCCTCTTCTCGATGTTCGGCTACGCCGGGCTGCAGGTTGCGAAAAAAGCGAAGGACAACTACGGCAAGCTTCTCGTCGCGGGCCTCACCTCGCTGATCCTGATCCAGGCGACGATCAACCTCTTCGCGGTGATGGGGCTGGCGCCGCTGACCGGCGTCCCGCTGCCCTTCGTCTCCTACGGCAACAGCAGCCTGCTGGCGACCCTGTTCGCGGTGGGGCTGATCCTCAACGTCGCCCGCGGGGGCACGGCGGCCGCGGCGGGGTCCGGCAGAGCCGAGACGCGGAGCACGCGCAAACCCAAGCGGTCGCGATCCGCCGGGAAGCCCGGCGCTGGCAAACTGCGCGTCGTCGAAGGCGGGCGCCCGCCCGCCCGTGGAAGGAGTCGATCCAGCGGTGGCAAGAGCGGCCAGAGTCGTAGTGGCGGCGGGGGGAACCGCCGGTCACGTCGTGCCGGCCATGGCGGTCGCCGCCGAGCTTCGAGCTAGCGGCGCCGAGGTCAGCTTCCTCGGCACCCGCGAGCGGATCGAGGCGGAGCTGGCGCCCGCCGCCGGCTACGAGATCGACTTCGTCAAGGTGCGCGGGATCGACCGCGGCAACCCGCTGCGGGCGACCGCCGCCGCGGTCGAGGCGCTGGGCGCGGTCGGCGCGGCGCGGCGGGCGATCCGTCGCCGGAGGGCCGACGTCGTGCTGGGAGGCGGCGGCTTCGTTACCGGGCCGGCGGGGTTGGGCGCGGTCCTCTCCCGCACTCCGCTCGTCCTCACCGAGGCCGACAGCCACCTCGGCCTCGCCAATCGGCTGCTGGCGAGCCGCGCGAAGCGCGTCTGCCTGGCCTTTCCGATCCCCGGCCGGGAGGGGGGGCGCTATCTGGTGACGGGACGGCCGGTGCCCGCCGCGGTGCTGCGGGCTGACCGGGCCGCCGCCCGGGAGCGGTTCGGGATCCCGGCCGAGGCCCGCTGCCTGCTGGTGATGGGGGGGAGCCAGGGGGCGCGCTCGATCAACCTCGCCGCGATCGAGGCCTTCGCCGAGCGCGGAGGGCGGGATTTCCACGTCGTCCATCTGGCCGGCCGCCGCGACTTCGACGAGCTCGACCGGCGCCTCGGCGCCGCGCGCCATCGCGACCGCTACACGCTGCTCGCCTACGAGCCCGACCTCGGCGACACGCTCGCCGCCGCCGATCTGGTGCTCGGCCGCTCGGGCGGCTCGATCTTCGAGGTGACCGCGGCCGGGCGCCCCGCGATCCTCGTTCCCTACCCGCACGCCACCGCCGATCACCAGAGCGCCAACGCCGTCTGGATGGAGGAGGCCGGCGCAGCGCTGACGATTCGAGACGAAGAGCTCAGCCCCGAGCGGCTCGAGGCCGAGGTCGGCCGCCTGCTCGGCGACGAGAAGCGCCTCGGCGAGATGGCCCGCGCATCCGGGTCCCTCGCGCGGCCCGACGCGGCGCGCCGGATCGCCGACGAGATCCTGGCGGCGTCGTCATACCCCGCCGATGGGCCGAAAACGGGTCTGTATCGCTCGAAATCGGCCCATCGGCGGGGTGTGCGAGAGCGCGACCGGGCCTCGCGCCGGCTCCACTTCATCGGGATCGGGGGCGCCGGGATGAGCGGGCTGGCGCTGGTCTGCCGCGAGCTCGGCGCGACCGTCACCGGCAGCGATCGCGCCGACTCCTCTTACATGGAGCGACTGCGCGGCGCCGGCGTCGAGCCGGTCATCGGCCACGACGCGGCCAACCTGCCGGAGGGCGCCGAGGTGGTGGTCTCCACGGCGATCGGCGAGGACAACCCCGAGCTGGTGTTGGCGCGCGAGCGGGGCGCGACCGTGACCCACCGCGGCGAGCTGCTCGCCGAGCTCTGCGCCGAGAAGCGGCTGATCGCCGTCGCCGGCACCCACGGCAAGACGACGACGACCGCGATGCTGGTCTGGGCGCTGCGGGCGATCGGGGCCGATCCGGCCTTCTTCGTCGGGGGCGAGGTGCCGGGACTGGGCGCCGACGCCGATGGCGCCGTCGCAAACGCCGGCTGGGGAGAGGGCCAGTGGGTCATCGCCGAGGCGGACGAGAGCGATGCGAGCTTCCTGCGACTGCGGCCCGAGATCGCCGTCGTCACCAACATCGAGATGGATCACCACACCCGCTGGGGCTCGCTCGCCGAGCTGCACCGCGCCTTCCAGGATTTCCTGGCGCCGGTCGAGGGCGTGGCGGTCCCGGCTGACGGCGGTCTCGCCGACCTCACGGCGGGCAAGCGGACACTCGACTTCGACGCCTCTGCGCCGGGACCGGCGCAGTTGCCGCTGGCGGTGCCCGGTCGCCACAACCTGCTCAACGCCCGCGCGGCCCTCACCGCCGTGGAGCTGGCGGGGTTGGACGTGGATGCCGCTGGGGCTGCCCTCGCCGATTTCCCCGGCGTGCGGCGGCGGCTCGAGCTCAAGGGTGAGCGCAACGGCGCCCGCCTATACGACGACTACGCCCATCATCCGACCGAGGTGCGGGCGGCGCTCACGGCGCTGCGCGAGCTCGACCCGGAGCGACTCATCGCCGTCTTCCAGCCGCACCTCTACTCGCGGACCAAGGCTCTCGGCGAGGAGTTCGGCGCGGCGCTGGCGCTCGCCGACGAGGTCGCCGTGCTCGACGTCTATCCGGCCCGCGAGGAGCCGGTCGGCGAGCTGGCCGGGGTCAGCGGCCTGCAAATCGCCCAGGCCGCCGCCGAGCGGATGGGGGGGAGGACCGTCTGGTGGCTGCCCAGCGCGGAGAGGGCGGAGGTCGCGCTCGGCCACCGGCTCAGCCCAGGCCAGATCCTGGTCACGATCGGCGCCGGAGACGTCTTCGAGCTGGGCGAGGCCCTGGTTGCAGACGGAGGCCAGTGAACGTGCCAATCGCCACGGTGACAGCCGGTCATTCGAGTCCGTGGCGATTGGCACGTGAACACAGGTGTGTCCTATGAGCGCGCCCCCGCCGGGCGCCCAGCCCGACTTCCCGCTCGCCCGCTTCACCACGATCCGCACCGGCGGTCCGGCCGACTGGTTTGCGCGCCCGGGCAGCGAGGAGGAGCTGCTCGAGCTGCTTGCCTGGGCGGGGGAGGAGAGCCTGGCGGTAGGAGCAATCGGGTCGGGATCGAACCTGCTGGTGGCCGACGATGGATTCCGTGGACTCGCGATCAAGCTGGACGGCGACCTCGCGACGATCGAGCGCGACGGCGCCCGTCTCGTCTGCGGTGGCGGCGCCCGTCTCCCTTCTGCGGCGGCGAAGGCAGCCGGCTGGGGGCTCTCCGGGCTCGAGTTCGGGATCAACATCCCCGGCACCGCGGGGGGCGCCGTGAAGATGAACGCCAACGCCTATGGGGGCCAGCTCGCCCGGGTGCTGGAGTGGGTCGACGTCTGCACTCCCTCCGGGCGCGAGCGCCGTGAGCCCGAGCAGTTCGGCTTCGCCTATCGCAGCTCCAGCCTCGGCGCCGAGGAGGTCGTCTCCCGCGCCTCCTTCCGCCTCCAGCCCGGCGACCCGGCGGCGATCAAGGCGACCCTGGCCGGAATGCGCGAGAAGCGCAGTGAGGCGCAGCCCTCCGGGATCAAGACCTTCGGCTCGACCTTCAAGAACCCCGCCGACGAACGCGCCGGAGGCCGCTCCGCCGGCCAGCTGCTCGAGGCCGCCGGTTGCCGCGGCCTGCGCCACGGCGGCGCCCGCTTCGCTGAGAAGCACGCCAACTTCGTCGAGAACAGCGGCGACGCCACCACCGCCGATGTGCTGGAGCTGATGGCCGAGGGCCGCCACCGCGTCCACGAGCGCTTCGGGGTCGAGCTGGAGCCGGAGGTCCAGGTGCTGGGCGAGGTGAGCTGGCCAGGCGGCTGGGAGCTGTGAGGCGCCGGCTGCTGGTCGGGCTCGCCGTCGTCGTGCTGGCGGCGGTCGCCTACGTGTTCTTGGTCCGCGGGAGGTCGGTGGCGCCGCGCTTCGTCCCGGTCGAGCCGACCTCCGCGATCGGCTCGGGCTCGAGCGCGGTGGGGGTCTCCGCCGAAGGCGCCGTCCTCACCTGGCTGCCGCCGCCGAAGGAATCCTCACTGCCCCGGCTACCCCTCTCCGAACCCCCGAAGAGCGGCCACCTGGACGGCCGGGCGCTGCAGCAGGCTCGCGTCCTCGGCGCGGCGCCGGCCGCCCTTCGCCCCTATCTGAAGAGCAGCCATTACGGCGAAAGCGGGGTCGACGTCGAACTGGCCTCGGGGGTCGAACTGCGCTTCGGCGACGCCTCCGAGGCGGCCAAGAAGTGGCGCGCCGCCGCCGCCGTTCTTGCCGATCCGTCGGTGACCGCGCTCGATTATGTCGACCTGCATGCGCCGGGTCGCCCCGCGATACGTGGCTCTGGGCATACGCTTCCGCCCATTCGCTGAACCCTCGACCGGAGGCTTAGGTTGGCGGAACTCTCAAGTTTGCCTTGAGAGTTCCGCCTTGCAGGATGCTTCCCGGCCGTTTGACAGAGAACCGAGAATGCCCTACGTTGAGCGCAATTTCCATTGTTACAGCGAAGGCTTGAACCCTTAAGCATTGCTGTAGCGTCGGACGGAACAAAGGCTCAACTCATATCCAGTCCTCAGGGACTGGGCAGATTCCAGCCCGACCAGGGCTGGGCTTGGAGAAATCGGGAGATGGAATCCACATACTTGGCCGTGATCAAGGTTGTCGGCGCCGGTGGTGGTGGCACCAACGCCGTCAGCCGGATGGTCGACGCGGGCATCCGCGGCGTCGAGTTCGTCGCCGTCAACACCGACGCCCAGGCACTGCAGGCCTGCGACGCCGACATCAAGCTCTCGATCGGCCAGGAGCTGACCCGCGGCCTCGGCGCCGGCGGCAACCCCGAGGTCGGGGCGGGCGCCGCGGCGGAGAGTCGCGACGAGATCAAGGAGGCCCTGAAGGGCGCCGACATGGTCTTCGTCACCGCGGGTGAGGGCGGCGGCACCGGCACCGGCTCGGCGCCGATCATCGCCGAGATCGCCAAGGAGGAGATCGGCGCGCTGACCGTCGGCGCGGTCACCAAGCCGTTCGAGTTCGAGGGCAAACGGCGGATGCAGCAGGCGCTCGAGGGCATCGAGAAACTTCGCAACAACGTCGACACCCTGATCATCGTCCCCAACGAGAAGCTGCTGCAGGCGGTCGAGCGACGCACCAGTGTGCTGGAGGCGTTCCGCCAGGCCGACGACATCCTGCGCCAGGGCGTGCAGGGCATCACCGACCTGATCACGATCCCGGGCCTGATCAACCTCGACTTCGCCGACGTGCGCACGATCATGCGCGACGCCGGCTCGGCCCTGATGGGCGTCGGCTCGGCCTCCGGCGAGGCGCGCGCTCTGGACGCCGCCAAGGCGGCGATCACCTCGCCTTTGATCGAGGAGTCGATCAAAGGCGCGACCGGGATGCTGCTCAACATCACCGGCCCCGAGGACCTCGGCCTGTTCGAGGTCAACGAGGCGGCGCAGCTCGTCCAGGCCGAGGCCGACGACAACGCCAACATCATCTTCGGCTCCGTCGTCGACCAGTCGATGCGCGACGAGGTCCGGGTCACGGTGATCGCCACCGGCTTCGAGGGCTTCGAGCTGCTGGCCCGCTCCCCGCAGCGAGTCCGCCGCCGCTACGAGAGCCGCCCGCGGGTGTCGGCCGAGGACACCGATATCCGCAAGCTGCGGGTGTCGGACGATGACATCGACGTACCTGGGTTCTTGAAGGACTGAGGGTTCCGGGGGGTCGGGCGCCCCTCTCCCAGAGGCCGTTGCGCAGCTGGGTCGGCTCGCTGGGTTCGGGCGTTGCCGCTTGAGCCTCTGGGAGAGGGGCAACCCGACCCCCTTGGCGCCTGCTCGTCAATAGCCTGCGGGTCGTGAGCGATCTGCGGCGCACGCCTCTGTACGAGCAGCACGTCGAGCTTGGGGCGAAGATGGTGGACTTCGCCGGCTGGGAGATGCCGGTGCATTACGAGGGGATTCGGGAGGAGCACTCGGCGGTGCGGACTCATGCGGGGATGTTCGACGTCTCCCATATGGGCGAGGTCGAGGTAGAGGGCCCAGGGGCGCTTGCCTTTCTGCAGCTCGTGCTCTCCAACGACGTCGCCGCGATCGGGATCGCCTGCGCCCAGTACTCCTGCCTCTGCAACGAGGAGGGCGGGGTCATCGACGACCTTTTCGCCTACCGCCTCGGCGGCGACCGCTACCTGCTCGTCACCAACTCGGCCAACCACGAGGCCGACCTCGATTGGCTGGGTCGCTGGAGCCGCGGCTTCGACGTCGCCGTGCGCGACGTCGCCGACCGCTACGCGATGCTCGCCGTGCAGGGCCCGCACGCCCGCCAGATCGTCGCCGGCGCCCTCGGCATCGAGCTGCCGCCGCGGATGAGGGTGGCGACGGCCCGGGTCGGCAACCGCCCGGCGCTCGCCTGCGGCACCGGCTACACCGGCGAGGACGGTGTCGAGCTGCTGATCGATCCCGAGGTCTCACCGGCGATCTGGGCCGAGCTGCTCGATGCCGGCGTCGTCCCTTGCGGCCTCGGCGCCCGCGACACGCTGCGGCTCGAGGTCTGCTTCCACCTGCACGGCAACGACCTCACCCCCGAGCGCAACCCGATAGAAGCCGGGCTCGGCTGGTGCTGCGTAGAGGCGACAGGGTTCGTCGGCTCAGAGCCGATCGCCCGCGC
>DATMRN010000221.1:0-4470 GCA_035566275.1 Solirubrobacterales bacterium
TCGGGCGGCGGCGGGATCTCCGGCTCGGCCTCGCTGAAGACGACGTCGAGCGGGTAGTCGACGAAGGTCGGACCGCTCGGCGCGGCGAGCGCCAGGTCGAGCGCCGCCGCGGTGATCGCGGCGATCCGCCCCGTCTCCTTCGCGGTCTCGGCCGACTTGACCAGCGGCGAGACGAAGGGAAGGTGATCGATCTCCTGCAGCGAGCCCGCGCCCCAGCGCAACTCCGGCGCTCGCCCGCCCAGCACGCAGAGCGGCGAGCCGTTGGCCTGGGCGCCGGCGATCGCGCTGATCCCGTTGGTCACCCCGGGCCCCGCAGTCAGCGCCGCCGCGCCGACCCGCCGGGTCGCCTTCGCGAACCCCTCGGCGGCGAAAACGGCCGACTGCTCGTGCCGAACGTCGACGATCTCGATCCCCTCCTCGCGACAGCCGTCATAGATCGAGAACAGGTGTCCCCCGGAAAGGGTGAAGAGATGCGTCACGCCTCTCGACTTGAGAGCCTTCGCGACTATTCGCCCCCCGTGCTCCACAGGTGCTTGAGCCTATGGCACAACCGATTAGCGAACGTCACGATCTGATTCTTCGTGAGCGGCGCCGATATGGCGATTGCCGCCGCCCGCGGACGCGAAGCGGAGCAGGCGGCGGATGATGTGATGCCCGGGGCGGGACTCGAACCCGCAAGCCCCCGAAGGGGCAGCGCCTTTTAAGGGCGCCGCTTTTGCCAGTTTCGCCACCCGGGCAGAGCGATGGTATTCCCCGGGGGGCACGCCCGAAAGGCCAAAAATTGGCGATGGGACCGCAACTACCCCGCTGCTACGGTGTCTCTAGGCACACAGGAAACAACGCCTTCCCTGGAGAGAGAGCTTGGAGGCATCCGCACTAACACACGCCAGTCAACGCGGACTGCTGGCCCGGCGCTCTCCGCTGCTCAAGCTGCAGGGCGACGAGCGGCTGATCGCGATGGTCCGCAGCGGCAACGCCGGCGCCTTCGAGACGATCGTCGACCGCTACCAGGGCCGCCTGCTCGGCTTCTGCCGTCAGATGCTGGGCTCCACCGAGGACGCCGAGGACGTCCTGCAGGAGGTCTTCGTCAACGCCTACCGGGCGATGCTCGCCGACGAGCGCGAGATCAACCTGCGGCCATGGCTCTACCGGATCGCCCGCAACCGTTGCCTCAACCACCTGCGCAAGCCGACCGCCGACGCGCAGGAATCGATGGACATGGTGCCGGCGGTCGAAGCCTCCTCCACGGCGGAGAAGGTCCACAACCGGGAGGAGTTCCGCCAGCTCCTCACCGACGTCGGCAAGCTCCCCGAGACGCAGCGCTCCGCCCTGCTGCTGCGCGAGATGGACGCCCTCTCCTACGAGGAGATCGCGCACGCGATGAACACCAGCGTGCCGTCGGTCAAGTCGCTGCTGGTCAGGGCGCGGATCTCGCTCGCCGAGGCGAGTCAGGCGCGCCTGCTCACCTGCGGCGAGGTCCGGCTCGAGCTGGCCGAGGCCGCGGAGGGGCTGCGCAAGGTCGCGGGCCCGGTGCGGCGGCACGTCCGCGAGTGCGAGGAATGCTCCGACTTCCGCTCCCAGGTCCGCTCCAACGAGAAGATCCTGGCGGCGCTCTCCCCGGTCGGGCCGCTGCTGGCATTGAAGGGCTTCATCGTCTCCAAGCTCGGCTTCGGCGGAGCCGGCGCCGGGGCGGGTGGCGCCGGGGCCGCCGGCGCGGGGGCAGGGGCAGGCGCCGCGGGAGCTGGCGCCGGGGCAGGCGCGGTCGGCTCGGTCGGCGCGGCGATCAGCGGCAGCAGCGCTGCCAGCGGAATCGGCGCGATCGGCGGGGCGCTCGGGACCAAGGCGGTCGCCGGTGTCGTCACCGCGGCTGTGATCACGGCCGGCGCCGCCGTCGAGGCGAAGCAGGAAAGCGCGGCGCCGGTGAACCACGGCACGCCCGTGGCCCACGTCAGCCACAGGAAGCCCCCGACCGCCTCGATCGCCCAGGCGCACGTCTTGAAACCGGCGGCCCCGGCACAGAAGGCAACCCCTCCCGCCAACCCACCGGCCGCAGCGCCGCCCGCCGAAACAGCTCCCACGCCTCCCCCCCCCACTGCATCCAATGGCAACGCGGCCGGGCAGTCGAACGCGGCCGGCAGCACCACCGCTGAGACCACGACACCGGCTACGCAAGGCGTGGCCGGGGCCTCGCCGTCCGCCGCCGGCGCCCACACAGGCGGCGGCACGGTCGTGGTCACGGTCGGCGGGACGACCCCGGCACCGCCCGCTCCTCCCGCCGCCGAATCGCCGCCGGCAACCGAAACGCCACCCCCGGCGGAACCGGGTCCCGAATCGCCGCCGGCGGCGGCTGAATCGTCGCCGCCCTCCCCCTGAGCGCAGCGAGATTCCCGCGCGCTCGCGGGCGCTACCCCTCCTTCCTACTGCAGGCCGATCACTTTGAGACGGCGCATCAGGCAGGTGCCCGCGAACTTCCGGGTGTCCGCCAACGAATAGCCAAACAATTCCCAATCGTCGCCCTCGGGCGCCCAGGGCGGCGACAGCACCCCGTCGGCCACCGGCAGCGACTCCTCCAGGGTGCGCTGGATCGCGCGCTTGTAGCGCTCGTCCTCGCGGGCCTTGTCGCGCAGGAAGACGGAGCCGAAGGCGACGTGGCGGTGCTCGTCGCGGGCGACGTTCTGGAAGCCCTCGACGAAGGCCGGCAGGGTCCCCTGCTCCTCGTTGTAGTCCATGATGAAGTGCTGTCCGGTGAGGGCCAGCATCCCCTCGATCACCATGTGGTAGAGCGTGATCGCCTCGACCAGGGCCTCGGTGTCCTCGGGTTCGGCCGAGAGCCGGTCGGTGCGCTTCTTCAGCATCTCGTCGAAGAGGCGGCCGAAGTTCTCGTTGAGGTGCTCTGAGGTCTCGGCGAGCATCTCGGTGAGGCCGTCGGCTTCGAGCACGCCGACCTCGCGGTAGAAGCGCTCGAAGAAGCGGACATGACGCGCCTCGTCGGCGATCTGCGTGCAGAGGAAGATTTTCTGGTCCTCGGTCGGGGCGGCGCGCATGATCGGCCCCAGCTCCTCGGCCACCTTCTGCTCGCCGATGAAGAAGGAGGAGAGCCCGTACATGCGCTGGAAGCGCTCTTCGGCGCCGATCCGCTCGTGCCAGTCCTCACGGTCGCGGCTGAAGTCGAGCTCCTGGGTCTGCCACTGCTGGCGCTCCCAGAGCAGGTACAGCTCCTTGGAGTCGAGCAGCTTGATGTCAGCCGTGCGGTCCGCGGCCTCCATCAGGGCCGGGTCGGAAGTCGCCTGGAAGTCGGCGCGCTCGGTCCTCGACTGCGTCCCGGATGCCTCTCTGGTCTCCATCTGCTGCTCTCCTCGCTTCGGCTGTGGCGGTCCGGGCGAGCCTAGCAGCGCACTGGCCACGCAGCCAGTTTCTGCTCAGGCCGAGTGAGTCTCCCCCGGCTCGAGCAGGACGACCCGGGAGGAGGTCTTCGACTCCACCTCGGACCTGAACGCCCCGGCGTCGGTCTCGATCAGCGGGAAGGTGTCGTAGTGCATCGGGATCACCGTGCCGGCGCCGACGAGCTCGGCCGCGACCACCGCGTCGTGGCGGTCCATCGTGTAGTGGCCGCCGATCGGCAGCAGGGCGACGTCGACCGGGTTGCGCTCGGCGATCAGCCTCATGTCGCCGAACAGACAGGTGTCGCCGGCGTGGTAGACGGTCTTGCCGCCGATGTTGATCAGCAGGCCGGCGCCGGTGCCGATCGCGACCCCGTGCTCGGCGCTGAAAGGCGACTCCGCGGAGCCGGGGATCGTGTTGGTGTGCCAGGCGGGGACGAGCTTGACCCAGCCCCAGTCGAACTCGACGGTGCCGCCCAGGTTGGGGTCGCTGACCGCCTCGACTCCCTGCCCCTCGAGCCATTTGGCCAACTCGACGATCGCCACGCAGTGGGCGCCCGTGCGCTTGGCGACCGGAACCGCGTCGGCGATGTGGTCGGCGTGGCCGTGGCTGAGCGCGATATGGGTCGGCTCGACTTCCTCGGCGGTCGCCACCGCCTTCGGGTTGTTGGGCTTGAGGAACGGGTCGACGAGCACGGTGGCGCCGCCCTCGCTCAGCTCGAAGCACGCTTGTCCGTGGAACTTGATCTCCATATGTCAGTCCTCTCCTTCCGGATCTCCGGGTTCGGTCAAATCTTCGTGTAATGCCCAGCCGACGGCAGGTCAGCCTAATCGGAGGGGCGCACGACCGAGGCGGCGAGCCCGGCCAGGCCACCGACCGCGCCGCCGATCAGCCCGGCGAAGACGTTCGCGGTCGAGGCGAAGATCGGCAGCGCGAGCAGGACCGCGGCGGCGACGGCGACCCCGATCAGGTCGTACTCCTCCTCGATCGCGTGGTGGGCCTCGGAGCGGCGGATCGCGAACCAGGCGGCGACCGCGCCGAGCGCCATCCCGTTGCCGCCGGCGATCACGGCGATTTCGCCCTGGCCTT
>DATMRN010000222.1:0-5665 GCA_035566275.1 Solirubrobacterales bacterium
AGGCCGTCTTCCCCCACGCGGCGTTGCTGCGTCACGCTTTCGCGCATTGCGCAAGATTCCCCACTGCTGCCTCCCGTAGGAGTCTGGGCCGTGTCTCAGTCCCAGTGTGGCTGATCGTCCTCTCAGACCAGCTACCCATCGTTGCCTTGGTAGGCCGTGACCCCACCAACAAGCTAATGGGCCGCGGGCCCCTCCCAATGCGGAGGCCGAAGCTTCCTTTAGCGCACAGGCTTGTGCCTGTGCGCCACATCCGGTATTAGCCCGAGTTTCCTCGGGTTGTCCCGGTCATCGGGGCAGGTTACCCACGTGTTACTCACCCGTTCGCGGCTTGGCCCCAGGGCAAGCCCTGGTTCGTCGCACCACTTGCATGTGTTAAGCACGCCGCCAGCGTTCGTCCTGAGCCAGGATCAAACTCTCCGTGAAGGTACTTCTTACAGAGAGCTGTCATGCCTGGCTGGCCGCCGGGTACACATACTCGACGGCCGGCATGACGGGTAAATCAGACCGCTCGGCACGCTGACGTGACCGAGCGGATCGGGCTCAAACAATCCACAGGCCCGAGGGCCCGCGGAGTGCACGCTGCTCAGTTTTCAAAGACCGCTGCGCCTCTGCGGCGGGACTCGCCGCGCTTCACGCACGGGACAGGCACGGAGGCCAGCCCCGGAAGGACGCGGGAGTATAGCGCCGCGGGCGCGCTTTGCCTAGGCGGCCGCGCGCAGCCGGCGGAATCGGCGCTTGCCGACCTGCAGAACCTTGCCGTCGAGGCGGTCAGGCTCGATGTCGAGGCTGTCGGCCGGGATCGCCTCTCCGTCGAGCTTCACGCCCCCCTGCCGGATCAGCCGCCGCGCCTCGCTGGAGCTGATCTCGAAGGCGCCGGCCATCAGCAGCGGCATGTGGACGCGCCCGCCGCCGTCGCCCAGATAGGGGGTCAGCTCGACCTCGTCGACGTCGTCCGGCGCCTCGCGCTGCACGAAGAGGCGGTTGAAGTGCTCCTCGGCCGCCTGCGCCGCCCCGGCATCGTGGAAGCGCTCGACGATCCGCCGCGCCAGCTCCCGCTTCGCCTCGTTGGGCCCCCTGAGCGGCATCTCGGCGCCCAGCAGCAGCCGGTAGTAGTCGGGCATTGCCTCGTCGGGGAGGCTCATCAGCCGTCCGAACATCTCCTCCGCAGCGTCGGTGACACCGACGTAGTTGCCGAGCGACTTGCTCATCTTCTGAACGCCGTCGATCCCGACCAGGATCGGCATCGTCAGGATCGACTGCGGCTTCTGCCCGTAGGCGCCCTGGATGTCGCGGCCGAAGAGCAGGTTGAACTTCTGGTCGGTCCCCCCCAGCTCGACGTCGGCCTCGACCGCCACCGAGTCATATCCCTGCAGCAGCGGGTAGAGCAGCTCCAGGGCCGCGATCGGCGCCCCCGCCGCGAGCCGCTTCTGGAAGTCGTCGCGCTCGAGCAGGCGTGCAACTGTGGTCTGAGCCAACAGGCCGAGCAGCGTCTCGGCGGGCATGCGCAACCACTCGCTGTTGAAGCGGACCTCGGTGCGCTCGCGGTCGAGCAGCTTGAAGGCCTGCTCCTGGTAGGTGGCCGCGTTGGCGGCGATCTCCTCGGCGGAGGGCAGCGGCCGCTGGGTCGAGCGGCCGCTGGGGTCGCCGACCCGGGCCGTGAAGTCGCCGATGATCAGGACGACGGTGTGGCCCGCCCGCTGGAACTCGCGCAGCTTCTCCAACACGACGGTATGGCCGAGGTGGATGTCGGCGGTGGTCGGGTCGATCCCGAGCTTGACCCGCAGCGGCCGCCCGCCGCCGAGCTGCTCCTCGAGCATCCCCGCCGGCAGCACGTCGACCGCGTTTCGCGTCAGGTCCATGAAAAGCGAATGCTAGACTGCCGCCTTCTCTTGGCGGGCAAACGCAGCAAGCCGCGCCTCAAGAAGCTGCGCATCCTCTTCGTTTTGATGGGGCTGGGCGTGCTGGGGCTGGTCTCGATGGTCTTCGGGATGATGGCCGCTGTCTCCCAGGACCTGCCCGCGATCTACAACTTCGCCCAGTACAAGGCGTCGAAGAACAGCCAGGTCTTCGACGCCCACGGGGCGCCGATCGGCACCCTGACCAGCAACCAGAACAAGATCCTGCTCAGCTCCGGGCAGATCTCCCCCAATGTCAAGAACGCGGTGGTCTCGATCGAGGATTCGCGCTTCTACGAACACAACGGAGTCGACTTCCGCGGCATCGCGCGTGCGCTCGTGCGCGACATCCTCAGCCAGAGCTCGGAACAGGGCGCCTCGACGATCACCGAGCAGTTCGTCAAGAACGCGCTCGCCGCACAGGGCAGCCGCACGATCCTGGAGAAGTTCCGCGAGGCGGCCCTCGCCTTTCGGCTGGAGCGCCACTGGAGCAAGGACAAGATCCTCACCGAGTACCTGAACACGATCTACTTCGGCGAGGGGGCCTACGGAATCGAGGCGGCGGCCCGCACCTACTTCGGCAAGGCGCACCCGGGCTGCGGGACGACCGCCGAGCCCTGCGCCTCGGTGCTGGAGCCCTGGGAGGCGGCGACGCTGGCGGCGATCATCGCCTCGCCCTCGGCCTTCGACCCCAAGATCTACCCCGAAAATGCGCTCGGACGGCGCAACCTGGTCCTCGAAAAAATGTCCGAACAGGGCTACATCACCCACGCGCAGTACAGCGAAGGAATCAAGCAGGCGCTGCCGGCGCCGAGCGACATCGCGCCCCCGAAGATCGAATCGAAGGCCCCCTACTTCACCTCCTGGCTACGCCAGCAGCTGGTCGAACGCTACGGCGCCGCAAAGGCTTTCTTCGGTGGGCTGAAGGTGAAGTCGACGCTCGATCTGAAGCTGCAGAAAGCGGCCGAAGAAGCCGTCGGCGCCAACCTGGGTGGGCTCCCCCCCACCGCCTCGGTTGTCGTGCTCGACAACCGCAACGCCGGCGTCAAGGCGATGGTCGGCGGCCCCAACTTCGAAACCAAGCCGTTCAACCTGGCCACCGAGGGACATCGCCAACCCGGCTCTTCGATCAAGCCGTTCACGCTGATCACCGCGCTGAAGGAGGGGATCTCCCCCTACACGGTCTATCCGTCCGCCCCGCAGACCTTCCACTTCGGCAAGCACGGCCAGGAAGTCTTCGTCGTCCACAACGACGAAAACTCCTATCTCGGCTCCTGCGACATCATCTGCGCGACCACCTACTCGGACAACTCGATCTACGCACAGCTCGCCCTGGAGGGGCTGAAGGGCAAGAACGTCCAACAGCGAACCCGCTCGATCGCCGGCACGATTCACGCGATGGGCTACACGGACCCGATCTCGACCAACCCGGCGATGGCGCTGGGCGGGCTGAAGGAGGGAGTCACCCCGCTGGGCTGGACCTACGCCTACAGCACCATCGCCAACGACGGCAGCCGGGTCAGTGGCACCCTGGCGCCGACGCCCGGCGACAGCCCGGTCGCCTACACCAGGGTGACCGACAGCAACGGCCATACGATCAAAGGCGGCGAGAACGAAGTGCTGCACAAGCGGGTCGTCCCCTCGGGCGTCGCCAGCGAGGCGAAGCACATCCTCGAAACCGTGGTGAGCAGCGGCACGGGAACCCACGCCAACATCGGCGCCCCCGGCCAGTGGGGGAAGACCGGCACGACCGAGAACAACGGCGACGCTTGGTTCTGCGGCGCGGTCTCCGACGTCACCGCCTGCGTCTGGGTCGGGTACGAGGACACGACGACGCCGATGACCACGCTCTACAACGGCGGCCCGGTGATGGGCGGCACCTTCCCGGCGCTGATCTGGGCCAACGTGGTCAATGCCTGGGAGCAGATCAAGGCCGAACGGGCGGCGGAAAAGAGGAAGGGCAGGAGCCACTCCTCCTCGGGTTCGACCTACGTGCCGTCCGCGCCGTCGACCGAAACCGAAGCCGCGCCATCCGGTCCGGCGCCGAGCGAACCGGCCGAACCCAAAGCCGCCGAACCGGCGGAACCGGCCGAAAAAAAAGCCGAACCGGCCCCCGCCGAACCGGCGGAACCGGCTGCGCCGGCGCCGAGCGGCGGCGGCACGGGCGGCGGCGTTACGGCTGGTTAGCCGCTCCGCGGTCGGGGACTGGAGACGAAACGGCTGCCCGCGGCGCAGAAGCGCCAGGGACGCTCGACCGCTTTGGTGATGCCGACCCGGGGGCCGTTGACCACCTCGGCGGACCAGCCCGGCTCCGGCGGGAGCAGCAGGAACGGGTCGCTGCCGAGATCGGCGCCGTTGGCATCGAGGCCGACGCCGAGCGCCTCGGTCAGCTTGCCCGGCCCCGAGCAGAGCTCGCGGTAGGGGCGACGGCCGCGCCTGGCGCGCATCCGCTCGAGGCTCGCGG
The DNA here is from genome assembly GCA_035566275.1 of Solirubrobacterales bacterium. GTDB lineage: Bacteria > Actinomycetota > Thermoleophilia > Solirubrobacterales > 70-9 > DATMRN01. The sequence goes on from DATMRN010000222.1 coordinate 4,360, forward strand.
TCGGTTCGAGCGCCCGGATCAGCACTGCCGCCGCTTCGCCCTCGGGCTCGGCGACCGCGTTGAGCAAGCTGTGGATGCCATAGGAGAGGTAGACGTAGGCGCGACCCGGCGGTCCGAACAGGACCTCGGTCCGCTCGGTGAGGCCGACGTAGGCGTGGCAGGCGGGGTCGTCGCGCTCGTAGCTCTCGGTCTCGACGATAGTGCCGCCGCAGCCGTCATGGAAGAGGCGGCAGCCGATCAGCTCGCGGGCGACATCGTGAACCGAGCGGTCGAAGAAGCCGGCTCCGAGCCGCTCGGCGCCAGCTGTGCCCGCGGCGTTCAAGATCGCTCTTCGAGCACCCGCGCCTTGACCGCCTCGAGAGTCTCGCGGGCCCGCTCGAACTGCCTGCCGAGCGCCTCGGAGCCGGTCCCCCCCTCGATCCGCTTCGACTCCAGCCAGTTGCTGCGCTTCAGCACCTCGTAGTAGGAGTCGTCGAGATGCTCGGAGCGCTCGCACAGCTCCTCGGGCCGCAGCTCGGAGAGCGAACGGTCCTGCTCGACGGCGTCGCGGACGAGGGCGCCGACGATCCCGTGCGCCTCGCGGAACGGCACGCCCTTGCGAACCAGCAGGTCGGCGATCTCGGTCGCCGCCAGCATCTCGTCGCTGGAGGCCTGCTCGAGGCGCGCACGGTCGAACTCGATCCCGGCCAGCATCCCCGCGGTCGCGTCGAGGCTGAGCTCGACCGTGTCGATCGCGTCGAAGAGCGGCTCCTTGTCCTCCTGCATGTCCTTGCCGTAGGTGAGCGGCAGGGCGTGCATCATGCCGGCGACCGCGGCGTAGTCGGCGGCGACGCGCGGGCTCTTGGCGCGCAGCAGCTCGGCCGAGTCGGGGTTCACCTTCTGCGGCATGATGGACGACCCCGAGGAGAAGGACTCGTCGAGCTCGCAGAAGCCGAACTCGCTGCTCGACCAGATCACGATCTCCGAACCGAACCGCGAGAGGTGCATCGCGCAGGCCGAGGCGGCGGAGAGGTAGTCGAGGACGAAGTCGCGGTTGGAGGCGCCGTCGATCGAGTTGGGACTGACGTGGGCGAAGCCGAGATCGGCGGCGACGGCGTCACGGTCGATCTCCCAGTTGACCCCCGCCAGGGCGCCGGAGCCGAGCGGCATCACACCGGCGCTGTCGAGCGCGAACTGGAAGCGCAGGACGTCGCGGGCGAGCATCCAGAAGTAGGCGAGCAGGTGGTGGCCGAGGTAGACCGGCTGGGCACGCTGCAGGTGGGTGTATCCGGGCATCGGCCAGTCGCGGTGGCGCTCGGCGAGGTCG
>DATMRN010000223.1:0-4630 GCA_035566275.1 Solirubrobacterales bacterium
GCCGCCCGACCGTCCCCGGGGCCGGGGACGGAAGACCCTTCCCCCGCCCGTCGCCGAGGTCGCCCGCGAGCTGGAGATCGAGCTGCTCCAGGCCGAGAGCGTCAACGAGGAGGCGGCGCTGGAGCGGATCCGCGCGTCTCAGCCCCAGGTGGCGACGATCTGCGCCTTTGGCCAGTTGATCCGCGAGCCGCTGCTCTCCGAGCTGCCGATGTTGAATGTCCACCCTTCGCTGCTGCCACGCTGGCGGGGCGCGGCCCCGATCGAGCGGGCGATCATGGCCGGCGATCGCGGAACAGGCGTCAGCGTCATGCGACTCTCCGCCGGCCTCGACTCGGGCCCGGTCGCCCTGCGCGAGGAGGTGGGAATCGGCCAGGAGGACGACTTCGCAGCGCTCTCCACGAAGCTGGCCGCGCTCGGCGCCGAGCTGCTGGTCAAGGCGCTCGACCTGGAGGCCGAGGGACGGCTGGAGCTCCAGGAGCAGGACGACGAGGAGGCCACCTACGCCGAGAAGATCGAGCCGGCCGAGCGCCGCCTCGATCCTTCGCGCCCGGCCGCCGAGCTGGCCCGCGCCGTCCGCGCCCTGACCCCCCACGTCGGCGCCTACCTGGAGATCGCCGGCGAGGAGAGGCTCGGAGTGTGGCGGGCCCGCGCCGTCGACGTCAGCGTCAAGGCCGGCGAGGTCCGCGCCGAGTGGGGGGCGCTGCTGCTCGGCTGCGGCCAGGGGGCGTTGCGACTCGAGGTCGTGCAACCGCAGGGAGGCAAGCCGATGGCGGTCGACGCCTACCTGCGCGGCCACCCGCTGCCGCGGCTGTGATCTCTCCCGCCCGGACGCTTGCCTTCGATGTGATCAGGGCGACGTTCGAGGACGGCGCCTTCACCGAGCTGGCCTTCCGCGAGGCGGCCGGCGAGCGCGGCCTCGCCGGCCGCGAGCGCGCCCAGGCGCAGCGCCTCGCCTACGGCGCCGTCCAGCGACGCGGGACCAGCGACGCGGCGATCGAGCGCCTCGCCGAGCGCTCGACCCGCCTGCTCGACCCGCCGGTCCTGGCCACGTTGCGGCTCGGCCTCTACGAGCTGCTGTTCGCCGATGCGACGCCCGACCACGCCGCGGTCGACCAGGCCGTCGAGCTGGTCAAGGGCGCCGGCGCCGCTCACGCGGCCGGGCTGGTCAACGCGGTGCTGCGGCGCGCGGTCCGGGAGCGCGCCGAGTTGACCGTCGCGCTGCTCGGCGACGACTCGAGCGCCGAGGCGGCGGCGGTCGCGCACTCGGCCCCGGCCTGGCTGACGCGGATGTGGTGGCGCGAGCTTGGCCCCGACGGAGCCTGCTCGCTGCTGGCGGCCTGCAACGAGCCGGCCGAGGTAAGCACAACAGTTGCGCCTCGCTCGCGGCGCAGGGAATCAGATATGGATGCTTGCGAGCGAGGCGCTCCGACTCTCCTTGATCGTGAGGCGGTGCTCGTGGAGCTGCGCGAGGCGGGCATCGAGGCTCGAGCTCCGGAAGCCGAATGGCCGCTTGCCGCGCCGGAGACGATCGTCATCGAGGGGCGGACCGGCGACGCAGTACCGACGCTGGTCGAGGAAGGGAGGCTCACCCCGCAGAGCCGCGGTTCCGCCGCCGTGGTCGAGGCGCTCGACCCGCGGGAAGGCGAGCACGTCCTCGACCTCTGCGCCGGCCCGGGGATCAAGACCGGCCAGATCGCGGCCCGGATGGGGGACCGCGGCGAGGTGATCTCGGTCGAGCTGGACCCCCGCAGGGCCGCCGAGGTGGCGGCACAGGCGCGACGGCTCGGGCTGCGCAGCGTCACCGTGATCGAGGCCGACGCGACGGAGATGGAGATGGCGAGCGGCTTCGACCGCGTTCTGCTCGACGCGCCGTGCTCGGACCTGGGCGCGCTCGCCTCCCGCCCCGACGCCCGCTGGCGCAAGTCGCCGAAGGCGATCGAGCGGCTCGTGGACGTGCAGCGGCGGGCGCTTCGCGGCGCCGCCCGGGTGTTGCGGCCGGGTGGCGTCCTGGTCTACGCGACCTGCACGATCTCCCGCCGCGAGAACGAGGACCAGGTCGCGGCGCTGCTCGCCGCCGCGGAAGCCGGAGAGGTCCCGCCGCTGGGCGTCGAGGACCTGGGCGCCCGTGCGCCGGCCCTCGCGTCGCCGCTCGATTCGCGCTTCCTGCAGCTTCGCCCGGACCGCGATCGCACCACCGGGTTCTTCATCTGCCGCCTGAGGCGGCATGATGGGCAGGTATGAGTGAAACCGGCGAGGGGAAGAGCCCGCTGCGGAGAGCGCCGTGCCCGAACTGCGGCGAGCCGTGGCTGCGCCCGACGCAGCTCCCGGGCCGCTTTCGCTGCGTGTACTGTCTGCGCCGCTTCGAGCTGGTCTCGCAGTGCCCGAACTGCGGCGAACACCAAACCATCGCCCGGATGAGCCACACCGAGGACATGCAATGCCAGATGTGCGGGTCCTCGATGCTGAGGCCCGTATGAGCGAGCGCATGAAGGATCTGTTGGTCGAGCGGCGGGTGGCGCCGTCGATCCTCTCGGCGGACTTCTCGCGGCTGGGGTCGCAGGTGGCCGAGGTGATTGACGCCGGGGCGCGGGTGATCCACGTCGACGTGATGGACGGGCACTTCGTGCCGCCGATCACGATCGGGCCACTCGTGGCCGGCGCGATCGCCGACCAGGCCCACGACGCGGGCGGTGCGGTCGACGTCCACCTGATGATCGAGGCGCCCGAGCGCCAGATCGAGGCCTTCGCCGAGGCCGGCGCCGACTCGATCACCTTCCACGCCGAGGCCACCCCACACGCAAACCGCACCCTGGGCGCGATCCGCGAGCTCGGCTGCCTGGCGGGGGTGGCGATCAACCCCGGCACGCCGGTCGAGGCGGTCTCCGAGCTGGAGGGCCTCGCCGACATAGTCCTCTGCATGACGGTCAACCCCGGCTGGGGCGGCCAGGCCTTCATCGAGTCCTCGCCGGACAAGGTCGCCCGCCTCGCCCCGCTGGTCGGCGAGGCCAAGATCGAGGTCGACGGCGGCATCGACCCCGCGACGGCAGGCCCGATGTCCGCGGCCGGCGCCTCCCTCTTCGTCGCCGGCTCGGCGATCTTCGGCGCCGCCGACCCGGCCGCCGCCTACGCGGAGATCGCAGCCGCGGCCGGCGCCGCGTAGCTACACGTTCTCGTCGATCATGGCGAGCTGCGCCTCCAGCTCCTCCGGCGAGCCCGGCTCGGGCACGTCCTCGACCCGCTCGTGCGGGCGGCGATAGACGTAGTAGAGGAGCGAGAAGAGGACGCCCGCGGCGAGCAGGAAGCCGACCTCCACGCGGCGGAACTCGTTGCCGACCAGCGGCACGAAGTTCCAGGCGATGAAGAGCGCGGCGCAGCCGATCCAGCGGAAGGCGGCGCGCCGCACCTGTCCCTGCGCGACGCAGGCCTGGTTGACGGTCACCGAAGACAGGTACAGCCCCATGCCGAGCGTCACCAGCAACAGGCCCCCGCGGTCGTAGCTGAACTTCTTACTGAAGGCGATCTGCATCGCCTTCGGGCCGGCGATGCCCATGAAGGCGAGGGCCAGCGCGGTGAAGGCGGCGAGGCCGAGCAGGACCATGCGCACCGTGTGGTGGAACTCGCGCTCGCCCTCCTCCGTGCCGCTGGTGTGGAGCTTGGTCAGGTGAGGGAGGATGCTGGTCGAGACGGCCTGGAAGAGCTGCAACGGTGCGCGGGCGATCATCAGCACGTTGAAGATGAAGCCCGCCGCAGCGGCGCCCTGTAGCCCGCGCACGACCAGCGGCCCGGCGTTGAGGAAGGCCTGTTCGCTGAACATGATCAACAGCACGGCGGCAGCGAAACCGCCGCCGGACCTGAGGGAGAAGCCCTCCTCCGGTATGTCCTCCGCTTCGCGTCCGGGTATGCCGGGCGTGTCCCGGCGCTCTTTCTGGGCTCGGCGGGCAAAGGCGAACGGCACTACCAGCAGGCTCAGTGCAGGAGCCGCGGTTATCCCGATCGCGACCGCCGACTGGCCGCTGAGGATGCCGATGGCGACCATCACCGCGAAGATCGTGCGGAAGCACGATTCGGAGAGGATCAGCGCCACGAACAGCCCGAAGCGCTGGTTGCCGGCGAGGAAGCCGCGGGCGAAGTAGCTGGCGGCGTAGAAGAGGACCGAGGAGAAGAAGACCCAGTAGAGCGCTTCGTTCCCTCCCAGCAGGCCGTTTTGGATCGGTCCGCGCAGCGCCAGGGCGGCGACCGCGAAGGTGAGCGAGAGGCCGAGCTGGATCGTCGAGGCGACGCGCATCGGCTGGCCGACCGGCTGCCCCTTGACCAGGCGCTCGGAGATGTGGCGCGAGAGCAACTGTTCGATCGGCCGGTAGAGGGTCGAGATCGTGATGAAGACCGCCGACCAGAGCACCGTGATCTGCCCGTAGTCGGGCTTGGAGAGGACGTGGGAGGCGATCAGGAAGTAGGCGTAGGTGATGACGCCGGTGAGGCCGACGCCGACGGCGAGGAAGCTCGCCGTCTTGCCGTAGTCGGCCGACGCCGACGAACCGCTGCCCTGCGGTTCCTTCACTTGCCGCGCTCGTAGTGGGAGGGCTCGACGCCGAGCGCCAGCTCCACCCGCCGCACCCGCTCGAAGACCCGC